>NZ_VPCG01000036.1:0-30883 GCF_013418355.1 Acinetobacter sp. YH12151
GAAATTCATGCACGTGTAGCAGTCCTCAACAGATTTACGGAATTAGGTCGACCACTTACCCAAGTTACGCCTTAAATTTGGCTCAATTAGGGGCGCTTTGCATTTCAAATCTTTGTGCAACAAAGCCGTATACAGATCCAAGTCTCGAAAGCCTTATACTAGAGAAAATATGAATACGATTTATCAGAATATCCTAAAAGAATATTGTAAATTTGATATTGCACCTATTCTTACAAATACTGGATATCGTTATTACGTTGATTTAAAAACGGCCGAATTACCACACTTATCCTATACTTTATTATGTATGTTCTATCTTGGTACTGTTGCTCGATATAGACCTAGTGAAGCTAATGAACTATTGCAGGGTACATTAAGGCCAATTGTAAGTGAGTTTGTAAATCTCTCTCCTAATCAATTTTTGTATCAACTATGCTCAATATTATTAGAAAAAGAATGTGTTATGCCTTTTTCTTCTATTACACCTATGAATACAATTTAGCTTACCTTGTTGTAATGATGGGAAACTATATGCTTTTCTCTATAGATTCCCTATACTCAACCTAACAACACTCAACAAGAAAGAATCATATGAAATTTAAAGCTCTTATTTTGACGGGTCTTGCGAGTATCGCAGTTACAGCTTGTACATCTGCACCAAAAATCCCGCAGCTTGAAGTTGGCGTCTTACAGGAAGTACAAAACCTCGAAGTATCTCCAGAAACCACCAACAACAAGGCAAAACTGACCAAGTTCCTCGACAAATGCGTGATTGAATTTACCGGCGATCTTGGCAATAACCGTGTCGTTGAACAATGGTCATTTAAAGGCCTTACCCTGATGGATGCAGGTTCAGCAACTTTCCAGCGCGACGGCACCAGCACTGCACAAAAGTTTGATCTACATGCCGAAAATGTACAAAAAAACTTTATTTCACTCCGCCATCACTTTGCCAAAGATGCATTAACTCAATGTGACTAAGCATCCTGCCCTGTTTTTATTCAGAAAATGGGGCAATTCTTTATCTAAAATAAATAAAAACCGGTTTCATATCTCACCGCGCCGTCTTTCATTACAAAAAAGCTAAATTGTACTTCTTGGAAGCGCTCGCGAATCCATCAGTTCTTCATTGTTTTCGTGAAATTATCCGCTACACTCAAAATCAAACAAAAGATCGCTATTTGACTACTTCGAGGTCGATCACATTATGATGATGAAAAAAGCTATTATTCTCGGCACTGCATTTTTAATCTGCATTCCAGCACTGGCACAAGCTGCAACCGAATCAGAAACACAAACCAGTAAGCCAATTGCTCCATATGGCACCAATCCAAATCTTTTGCATGTCTTTGCCTATAAAGCTCAGGAAGGCGTCATCAATACCGCAGAAAAAGTCGGTGAAGTGACTGAAAAAGGCATTGCTAAAGTAAAACCAGGTGTAGATCGTGCTTGGGGAAATACCAAAGCAGCGGCTTCAGAAACCGCGCAGAAAGTCGATCAGGGAGCTACGCAAGCAGCCCAACAAACCAATCAGAAAATCCAGCAAACCAAAGAAGTGTGGCGCGCTAACCCTCAACAAGCAGCACCGATTGTGCAACAGCCTTTGAGTGAATCCTCTGCGCCTCCGCAAACCACAACACCGCAGATGCAGCCTCAATCCGGTTCCGGCACTGCCACCAGCTATGCAGTGACTGATTTATAAGAAAAGCCCGTCATGGGCTTTTTATTTATCTTTCAGCAAAAAATATTCACTTCAAGAGAAGGGTTAAAAATCAATTCACCTGCCGTATCGGCTGGCCATTTTTAAAAGCTTCAATATTTTCGACCATCTGATTCACAATGCGCTGCCGTGCATCAACACTGCCCCATGCATTATGCGGCGTCACAATCAGGTTTGGGATTGTTGCATCGAGTAGGACATTGCCTTCTTTCGGTGGCTCCACCGTTAAGACATCAGTCGCTGCACCAGCAATCTGACCCTCACGCAGCGCCTGCGCCAAGGCTGCTTCATCGACAATACCACCACGCGCACAGTTAATTAAAAATGCGCTTGGCTTCATCGCTTCGAGTTCAGCATGACTGATCAAATGTCGAGTGTCTTCAGTAAGTGGACAATGCAGACTGAGAAAATCAACTTGAGCAAGCAACTCGGTAAATGGTACACGGGATGCATCTGCTGGACGGTTTGGCAGCGCCGCAATGAGAACTTTCATGCCAAAAGCTTCAGCCAGTTTCGCCACCGCATGGCCCAGTTCACCATAACCGACAATGCCCAGTGTTTTTCCGGCCAGCTCGACAATTGGCGCATCCAGCAAACAAAACTGGCTGGCTTTTTGCCACTGGCCTTGTTGTAACGCACGTTGATAAGACAGAAATGAAGTGGCCAGATTGAGCATTAACATTAAGGTATGTTGTGCAACCGCAGACGTTCCATAGGCCTGACAGTTACAGACCACAATGCCGTGTGTTTTGGCTGCTGCCAGATCGACATTATTGCTGCCGGTCGCAGAAATCAGGATCAGTTTCAGTTCAGGACAGTGCTGAATGGTCGCAGCATCAATCAGTACTTTATTGCTAATAATGACCTCAACCTCGGCCACGCGGGAAGCAATCTCGGCAGCCGAAGTCGTTGGATACAACACAAGCGGATCAAAGGCTGCATGCAGTGCCTGAAAGTCCAAATCCTGTTGGTCTAGAGAAGCATAGTCTAAATAAACGGCTTTCATGGCTGTTCCCTCAATCCTGTTGAACCATTGATCTTTATCATTTAAAACAAGTCATTGAGGCTTTTCAAGCAGTTTCCGCTCTGCCAATCTTAATCCAGCGGTTTATCGAGATGATTGCGCAATGAACGCCGGATTTTATAGATCACATACACCGCCAGAATGATCATGAAAATAATCGATGCACTCATCATAATCACGGCTGGATGTACACTTTCTGCATGTGCCAGATTGGGCAGCGCTAAACCGACCATGAAACAGACTTGTATCATCTGGGCAGATTGCATCATATAGAGACCCCCTGGTTCGTTTCAACTATCGGGAGCAGTACGGGTGGATATTATTTGTACCGCCTATCTCTATATTATGCCTAGCCAATCACATGTCAAGTAATTGTTTTTTATTAAAAAATAAAGCTAGTTTATCTCATTGTGCGTCACAAACTGCGTATTTTTGTCACTTTCATCGATAAAAGCCGCAGCGCCATACTCATTGGTACTTAAATTCAAGTGCTTATAGCTGAACATATAATAATCGCTATAACGTTTCATGAGAATCGGGTGCATGCCCAGACTGAGTTCATCCTGCTCCTTGATCAGTTTCATGACATGCCGGTCATTCATCACCACCAGATAACGCTCATCATTCAAGCTGATGCTCAATAGGCCATTGCCTTTGGCATAAATCGGAATCAGGAATTTATGGTTCAGGGCAATCGCGCCTTCTGCATAACTTTCGATTTTATGACTGATGACATTAAATACCAGACCATGTCCATATTGATCCAGAAGCAACTGACGATTTTCCTGCGGCAAATTCACATGAATGCCGAGCTTGAGCAGGTCATGCTGATCGACCTGTTTATTTCGCAATAATTCTCTTAAGATCACCTGTTTCTGGCTGGCATCAAAAAACTGATTATCCAGTTGCAGATCATTATTTTTCAGGATACGCCCCAAGGCCATACGATGGCGTGGCAAGACATTTTCAATGACTTTGCGATAATAGAACTTGCTGTTTTTCTTGACCCGACGCATTTTCTGGTAAAAATAACTCGGTTCGTAATCATGTACCAAAAAGTCATACAGCAATTCGGAACTGGCCAGAACGGCAATGGCATCATGTCCGGTAAATGGCAAATGCAGCACATGATGCTGCGGAATCAGGGCCTGTAATTTCAGATAATGCGCACGGTCTTCGGCACAATACGGATCATAAACAATAATATATTCGCACGTGCTATCGATATCTTCGGCTTCAACCCGCATTCCTGCATTCAGCTCTGGTTGATAGAACATATTGTAGCGGGCATCGTGTACATCATCCGGATTGATCGAATATTGCGGCACCATCGCCACCACGCGCTGCACGCCTAAGGCGCGGGAATACTTGATCGCGGCATAGCCACCCATCGAGCCACCATAGGCAACCCGCTGCTGAAACGGCGCAATCAGTTCAGCCACTGCCTTTAACATGTTCCACATGGAACCTTGCGGGAACCAGGACTTGTACTTGGGCATAATACCCAGAACATTGAACTCGAATTTCTGTAGCGACTTTTCTGCATTGATGTTGAGGCCCTTGGCACGGGTAATCAAATCGCCAAATGAAAAAATCAATTCTGAAGATGACCCCGGCATAAAAATCGCGCGTATATGCTCATCTTCAAAAACAATCTGCTTGTCCATAACTTTCCCGTGCTGGTAAATCGAACCCTTCCACAACAATTCAATCAATGAATGCTGTCAAAAAAGTGAATATGCTATTTTATATCGATCAAAAAGATTAAAAAGCGCAAAATATGACACAATCATTACATCCGGCAGCAAAACGGGGTTTTAGTGCATCTGCCGAGCTGTATCAGCAAGTGCGTCCCGATTATCCGGCAGAGATCAGTCAGTGGCTGGCCGATACTTTGACTTTGCCTGTCGATGCGCGTCTTTTGGATTTGGGCAGTGGAACCGGCAAGTTTATTCCTTATTTACGCCCGCTCAGTAAAAACATCATCGCTGTCGATCCGGTTGCGGAAATGCTGGCACAATTAAAACTGGCCCATCCGGACATTGAGGCTGTTGAAGGCCTGAGCCATCAACTCCCCTTGCCTGATCATAGCCTGAATGCGGTATTTTGTGCACAGTCATTTCACTGGTTTGCGAATGCAGAGACCTTACAGGAACTCAACCGAGTCCTAAAACCCGATGCTTATCTGGTTCTGGTCTGGAATCAGCGGGATACCCGGGTAGACTGGGTTCAGGCACTGGCAGATTGTATCGCCCCCTTAGAAGGTGATACCCCGCGTTATCATAGCGGAGCGTGGCGCAAGGTGTTTGAACAACAAACCCTGTTTCAGCCGTATGCAGAAACCAGCATGACCCGGCAACACCATGGCAGTGTGGAGCAGGTGGTATCAAAACGGCTACTCTCGACCAGCTTTATTGCAGCCATGCCGGCATCCCGGCAAGCACAGCTCAAACAACAGTTTGAACAGATTATCTGGGACTATACAGCCAAAGGTATAGAGGAAATGATTGATTTTCCTTATATTACCCATATATACGTATTTAAAAAAACTAATTAAAAACAGGAGTCAATCATGCATAAAATATCAGGAATGACACGCACTGCCCTGTTTGCAGCAGTCATGCTGCTCATGGCATGTGACCAGAAAACATCGGAAAGTACCGAACCGGCTGCAGACAGCACGGCTTCAGATCAGGTGATGCAGGAACTGAAAACCGAGCCGCTGAAAGACTTTCCCAAAACCACTGAGGATCCACATGATATTGCAGTACTGACCGATTATGAGCAACGTTTTCAGGAAATGAGTGCGGAGCTGGAAAAAGAATTAAACAGCATGCGTGATGAAGATAGCTTGAGTCCGGAGTTTATTCAGCAACGCCAGCGCGATCATGTACAGTCAGCCCTGAATATGCTGAAGGATTTAGAACTGAAAACCGAACAGGGCCGTTATATTCAGGGCATGATGTATCAATATTGGCAACATCAGGACAAATTGGTAAATAGTCCTGAGACTCAAACCAAAACAGTGAATGAGGCCAGTGAAAGTGTCAAAGGTTTAGGGAAATATCTGCATGCGCAAGAGCAACTAGAACGCTGGCGTTCGCAATATCCGGATCTGAATGCCAACACAGCACCTGCCCGCCCAGCCAGTTAATTCCATCGAGCTCATTGCTTGCACCCAGCTTGACTAAAATACACAGCGAACATCTAAGCTCAACGGGTGCATACAGGCACCTTGAATAAGCATGATACTGTCCAGGCTTGGTCTGCATTTCAGAATAAGGGCTTTTTCTCCCTCAGCATAAAATGACTTAGCTGGCCTTTAGGAACTGATGCACCCCTTGACCTGCCGCCCGGCCTGTAGCAAAACAGGCTGTCAGCAGATAACCTCCAGTCGGTGCATCCCAGTCCAGCATTTCCCCACAAAGAAATACATACGGATTGGATTTAAGTTGCAGCTGTTCCGACAGCACTTCACGCTTGACCCCACCTGCACAGCTAATCGCTTCTTCAATCGGACGAAAGCCTGTAAGTGGAATGGTCAAATGTTTTATCTGCTTGGCTAATTCAGCAGCATCTTGCCACCAAGTCTTGGCCACCAGTTCACGCACCAAAGCCGCTTTGGCACCATCCAATCCGGCTTTACGCCAAACATTGCTTAAAGACTGCTTCTTAGTCGGCTGTAATTTTTTCGCCAATTGCCCCACACTTTGGTCAGGAAATAAATCCAGACTCAGTTGCATTTGCTGACCTTGTTTTAGCTGTTCGCGTAAACCTCTTCCCTGCTTATAAATCAAACCACTTTCAAGCCCATAATGACTGATCACAATGTCACCCGTGGTTTTTTCACCTTGCCCGACCCAGGCTTCTACACGTTTTAAAGGCTGACCAAAGACTGGCTGCATGAACTTGGACCATGGATATTCCACCCCGGCATTACTGGCCTGAAAAACTTCAATCTCATCGGGTTTTAACCAGGCTTGCCATGCGCCGTCACTGCCCAGTTCTGACCAGGATATTGCGCCACAGGCCAAAATAATCGCATCAAATTTTTCAGTGCGAAGTTCATTATTTTTTAGATCGTGCAGCTCAAGCTGTTGTTGATGCAGGCGGCTGACTTTATGCCGGTAATGAAACTGGATGCCATGACTGGCCAAGCGCTTGAGCCAGGCACGCAGCAAGGGAGCAGCTTTCATCTCTGTGGGAAATACCCGACCGGATGAACCAATATAAGGCTCAATGCCTAGTTCCTGCATCCAGTTTTGAATCCAGACAGCATCCCACTGTTTGACCCATGGCGACAACCAGTCCACCTGATCATAACGCTGCACAAATTGCTCAACCGGTTCCGCATGAGAGATATTCAGGCCGGTTTTGCCTGCCATCAAAAATTTACGTGCAGCAGACGGTTTTTGCTCATAGACGTACAGCTCATAATCAAACTGACTAAGGACTTCTGCGGCCATTAACCCGGCAGGGCCAGCGCCAACAATGGCAATACGTTTGCTCATCTGATTATTCCGCGATGCTAGCATTCTGCCCTTGCAAAGGCTGGAAATCATCAAACCGTGTCACATAAGCTTCAGGTTTAGTAATAATAAGTTGCTGACACAATTCCCCACGTTCCAGATATTTAATTTCAAAATGGGTGCGTGCTGAATCCTGGGCAATGACTTCTTTAATAAAAGGCAATTTCCACAGTTGTTCCGCCTGCTGTTCTGCTTCTTCGATATAAGCAGGAATATTACTGGCCAGTGTAATGGTTCCACCCGTCTTTAAACGGGAAAGTAAAAACTCAAAAAATGGCATATTGACCCAGCGCTGCGCCGGATTATGCGGTTCAGGATTTGGATACAAAATAAAGAATTGTTCTACCTGCTCTGGATACAATGCATGCACGATCCACGGCAAAGCATCGGCATGAACGGTCTGTAAATTGGCCTGACCTTCAATCCCGTGCTGTTTTTGCATGGCCAGGAATTTTTCGCGGGTACGTTCAATCGCAATCAGTTGAGTATCGGGGTGGGTCTTGGTAAATAACAAAGCATGTTTGCCTTTACCCGCCCCGACTTCGATGCAGACCGCTTCAGGACTGATGCTTTGAAAATCACGGGGTGCATGCATACGCTGTGCTTGAAATTGACGAATCGGCATAATCAGATCAAACTAATAAAAACCGCATAAGTCTACCAAGTGCGGCTATATTTGCCTAATCGAAGCTTTATTTTTCTTTGGAGTTGATCTCATGCCCACTACTTTAAACTGTCCGCGCTGTGGCAAACTGACGACTTGGGAAGAGAATGATTTCCGTCCTTTCTGTTCAGAACGCTGCAAGATGATTGACCTGGGCGCATGGGCCAATGAAGAATATAGCTTGCCCACTCAAGATGCACCGCAGGCGGACACTTCTGAGGATTAGAAGTTCTGTACAGTAAAAAAACATTTCTGAACTGAAGACTATGTAGAAAATTAGCCAAAAATCACATAAAGTTTATAAAATCACCCTGAAAAGCCAACACGAATTAACACCATTCATCGTGCCTTAGCATTATTGTTCTACTTTAAATCTTCACATTATTTTTAGAGCAATAATATGAACTATATTATTTTAAAAGTCATATTAGTTGGGGTGGGTCTACTGGCACTTCTCTCTCTGGGAGTCGGTATTTTCCAACAAGATAGCTTGTTTATTGTACTGGGTGTGCTTTTTGCTTTTATGGCATGGCTAATTCACATGCAAACTCGTCAATTTAGCAGTGATCCATTTTCAAAATAAAAGACCAAGGATACTTGGTCTTTGATTCACGTCGATATTTAACCCGCTTTGCCTGCAATAAAGGGATTATGCTGCTTTTCAAAACCAATGGTGCTGATCGGTCCATGTCCTGAAATAAACTGGGTTTCATCCGGCAGGCTAAAACATTCACGCTGAATTGAATCCAAGAGCTGCTGATGATCGCCACGCGGGAAATCCGTACGGCCAATCGAGCCTTTAAACAGCACATCGCCCGTCCATAACAGGGCATGATTGCTATTATAAAACATCACATGGCCCGGGGTATGCCCTGGCGCGAAACGCACCTCAAATTCTTCATCACCGAGCTTCAGTATTTCCCCCCCTTCCAGCCATTGTGTCACTTCAACTTTTTCTGGAATAGGAAAACCATAACGCGCTGAAACCTCCTGAATCATGTCCAACCAGAAAGCATCTTCCTTATGTGGCCCAATTACTGGTACATTCCAGGCCTTTTTCAAGGCGCCTACTGCACCTGCATGATCCAGATGTCCATGGGTCAGCCATAAAGCTTTCACGGTTAAGCCCAGAGCTTCGACCTCAGCTTTGAGTTTTTCAGCTTCGCCCCCTGCATCAATCAAAATGGCTTCTTTCGTGTCCGTATCCCAAATGATCGAACAGTTTTGCTGAAAAGCAGTAACCGGAACAATTTTGACTTGTAACATAGGGCAAAAAACCTCGGAAAAATTAATGAGCAAGCGTTTGTGTCAATGCATCCAGATTAGCCTGTAGCAAACTGTTCAGCAATCGCAAATGATCTTCACGGCTATTTAAAGCAGGAATATAACGATAACTGCCTCCCCCCAGAGATTTAAAAGTTTCGGCATTTTCTATGGCCAGTTCCTCCAGCGTTTCCAGACAGTCAGCCGAGAATGCCGGGCTCATCACCTGCACGGATTTCACCCCCTGTTTGGCCCAGTCTTCCAGCAAAACATCGGTATAGGGCTTAATCCATTCCTGTTTGCCAAAGCGTGACTGAAAGCTAATCGCATATTGCTCTGCACTCAGCCCTAACGCCTGTGCAACCAGTTGTCCGGTAATACGACAACGATCGGCATAAGGATCGCCTTTGTCGGCATAAGGCTGCGGAATACCATGAAAAGACATTAACAGTTTTTCCGGCTGACCATGCACTGCCTGATAGTCACGCACGCTTTGCGCCAGAGCTTGAATAAATAAAGGATGTTGATAATAATCCCGAATGATGCTCAAACCAGGCAAATTGCGTTGCTTCACCACCCATTTTGCCAGGGCATCATAGAGAGGTGCAGTCGAAGTAGCAGAATATTGGGGAAATAGTGGAAATAAGATCACATGGTCCTGCGGCTGTTCAGACACTCTGGCCAAAACCTGCTGAATATTCGGATTGCCATAAGTCATTGCTGGCACCACATTCAACTCAAACTGCGGATAGAGCTGGGTCAAATGGGTTTTGACTGTATTGACCTGCTGCAACAGGATTTCACGCATCGGTGAATCCTCTCCCCAGACCTGTGCATAGGCCTGTGAAACCCGCTTAGGCCGAAATGGCAAAATGAATAAACGCAGGATTATTTGCCAAATGGGTTTCGGAATTTCAATCACCCGCTGATCAGACAAAAACTGCTTCAGGAAACGGCGTACTGCTGGAATCGTGGGCGCATCTGGCGTACCCAAGTTGGCCAATATAATCGTCACTTTAGCTTTAGCAGGAGAAGACATTCAGTTTATCCGTCATGGTATCAACCCCTGTACTTTAACAGTTTTTGATTGATTCTCTATATGGATTAATACACTGACTTAGATTGAAAAGTACGATCTAAATCCAGCAAACTGCTGTCCAGTAATTTTTGAGCTTTCGGCGTAATCTGCCAGAGCATGCGCTGGCGGTCATCCCGACCTGATGGCACAATCCAGTCATTCTGGCGCATCTGAATTTTCAAGCTATGCAAGGCACGAATATTCATCTGGGCACGAGCCACGGCATGTGCACGTGGCATTTCTGCCCGTGCATCTTCCAGACCGTTTTCATTTAAATATTCATTCATCCGCTTGGAGAAAAACTCTTCCGGTGTCGGATTGACAAAGGTAGAGCCCAGCAGGGCCAATAATTGCGCCCAAGTCAGCTTCTTCTGAACTTTAATTTCCTTAAAGTTTCCATCCTGATAAGCCTGCATCCGGTATTCAAAAGAAAAAACTTCATGCATGGATACTTTAGGCAGACTCAGGAACGGATCTATTTCCGCCGTTCCACCATCACGCTCCAGTTGGCTCACTTTAGCCTTAAGCTGATCAATCTCGTCATGCAGCGCCTGGGTATTTTGCGGACGCACCCATCCGGTCACCGGATAACGCTCCAGCATTTGCGGCATATTAAAACGTACTGCCATTTCCAGATCGCGCAAGCTGCGATAAGTAAAGACCTGGTCTACTTCCTGCTGCAATAATTGACGGAATTCCTTAAACTTTTCCCGCAATTCCGGCTTGGTATCATGTAATGAACTTTCACGTGATGCCGGATCGTCATGCATAAACACAATAATCGGTTTTTGCTTGGTCACTGCATAGATGTATTCGAGGTGCATATAACCGACACCCGAGACAGACTGTTCCCCATACTGACTGCCTAGCAAAATCACTACATAGTCACAATCATCAATCTGGCGGCGTGAAAAAGCAGTATTCAGCGGCGTACGCTGTTCCAGTCCCCAAGAGAAGAACCCCATACCCACTAATGTTTGAGACAAAATGATACGTTCCGGCTGCATTTCTGCCCCAGAGGTTGAGATGAACACTTGGTATCGTTTATCCAGCATGGGCTATCCTCTTCTCCTGTACATTTGCATAAAAAATGCATGAATTCATGCATTTTGACACAATATGACCACCCCAAAATGAAAAAATATCGTTCTTTTAAAATTATAAAAATGAGTTTTAAACTGCACTCATATTACTGATCTGCCATTTTAAACCGGCAGGAATCAGGTGCTGCAAAACCGGCCGGAGCTGTTCAGCATTCTGCCCACTCACCACCAATTCAATTTTCATGCTTTCTTTACACTCATGCTCAAATAATAACTCATTTTTAATTAAAATTCGGGCCGTTTGTCTCGCAACTGCGAATCCTGAGTCAATTAATGTCAGCTTTTGACCAAAAATATACTGAATTGACGCTTTTAGGAAGGGGTAATGCGTACATCCCAGCACTAAATAATCAGCGCCTTGATCCACAACCGGTTGTAAAATCTCTATTAATGTCTGTAAACAGGCTTCACTCATCTGCTCTCCAGCCTCAACAAAAGGTACCAGTTCCAGACTGGTCACAGGCAGGACTTTAACCTGAGCCGGTTCGGCAAAACGGGAGATCACATCTTTAATCAGCTGCCCGCGAAAAGTGGCCGGTGTTGCCAAGACCGCAACTGTTTTCGACCGGGTATTCAAGACTGCAGGTTTAAGTGCTGGCACCAAACCGATAATTGGAAAGTTCTCGCCATAATAGTCACGCAAATAATTCAGACTAAAGGCAGAAGCCGTATTACAAGCCACGACTGCCACTTTACAGCCCTGACGATACAGCCATTCAATCGCCTGAGCAGTCAGGCTACGGATTTCCTGATCATCTCTCGGGCCATAAGGCACATGTGCAGTATCGGCATAATAGACAAAGCGTTCATTCGGCAGATGGCGGGCAATTTCCAGAGCCACCGATAAGCCGCCTACGCCCGAGTCAAAAATACCAATCGGCGCATCTGCTGTTGCGTTGGGCATCGGGTCTAATAGCGGGGAAATGGGTTGAATGGCGCTCATAACGGTCTGAATTGCGGTGTCAAAAACTCTAGCGACCAAGCTTAAACCTCAGGTGCTCAAATGCAAGTCTAAATCGCCACTTTTCAAACTTAAAACAGCTTCACCTGCCGGATTTTCATCAAGCTCTCCCATCTCGACCAGATGCAAAAATGCGGCACGCTGGATCAGGGCATTGATCCCAAAACGCACATGCACATAAGGTCGCAACTCATCTTTATATTCACGCATAAAGATCGGATGTTCGGCATCCACAATAATCAGGTCTTGGGTTGTGGTGCCCAGTTGCAAATAGCTCAGTCCATTAATCTCGACCTGATCGACCTGATTGACCAATAAAGGTTCATCTTCCACTTCAATTTCAATCATTTCTACCGGTGTTTTTAGGTAGAATTTTCCCTGCTCTTTCCAAAGGACGGTTGCAAACAGGTCAATCATGGCTTGGCGTTTGATCAATTGACCTTCGTGCCACCATTCTCCATTGGCCAAAACCTTCAGATCCATTGTGCCACAATGCTTTGGCTGCCATTGCTCCAAAGGGGGAATTGACCTTTTGTGACCGCCCTGTGCATCTTTTAAGTATTGCGCGATATCCATTAAATTTTTATCATCAGGAGAAGTTACTTTTTTCGTCAGATGTTTGCTGGGTACTGGCTTATCCATAAAAGAAGACCTTAATGACGGAAAAATAATATGTTTCAGCCAATTGGCTAAAACTCGGTTTAAAACTATACTAGCCCAGATTATCAAAGACACCAGTATTTTTGTGTCTAGGAACCAAGAACACTTATGGCAGCACCCAATCATCCGATTATGGTTGCCACCGAATAGTAATATGAGGAGTCCTACATGGAACACATCGAACGTGAATCGATGGAGTTTGACGTCGTCATCGTCGGCGCAGGCCCTGCGGGTCTATCTGCTGCGATCAAAATCCGTCAACTTGCAATTGAAAACAACTTAAATGATTTGTCCGTTTGTGTCGTAGAAAAAGGCTCCGAAGTTGGCGCACATATTCTGTCTGGTGCTGTGCTAGAACCGCGTGCCATCAATGAATTGTTCCCGGACTGGAAAGAACAAGGTGCGCCGCTCAATGTGCCGGTGACTGAAGATAAAACCTTCTTCCTGCTTTCAGATGAAAAATCACAAGAAGCACCACACTGGATGGTGCCAAAAACCATGCACAATGATGGCAACTACGTCATCTCGCTCGGCAATGTGGTGCGCTGGTTAGGCCAAAAAGCAGAAGAACTGGAAGTTTCAATCTTCCCGGGCTTTGCCGCCTCAGACATTCTGTATCATGCAGATGGTACGGTAAAAGGCATCCAGACCGGTGACATGGGCATTGGTAAAGATGGCGAACCGACGCATAACTTTACTCCGGGTTATGAACTGCATGCCAAATATACGATTTTTGCTGAAGGCTGTCGTGGTCACCTCGGTAAACGTCTGATTGAACAATTCAATCTGGCCAAAGATGCAGATCCACAGCATTACGGGATCGGCATTAAAGAACTCTGGGAGATTGATCCTGCCAAGCACAAACCGGGTCTGGTGATGCACGGCGCCGGCTGGCCATTGAATGAAACCGGTTCTTCAGGCGGCTGGTGGCTGTATCATGCTGAAAACAATCAAGTGACTTTGGGCATGATCGTGGATCTGTCCTACACCAACCCGCATATGTATCCATTCATGGAAATGCAGCGCTGGAAAACCCATCCTTTAATCAAGCAGTATTTAGAAGGCGGCAAGCGTATTTCTTATGGCGCCCGTGCCGTGACCAAAGGTGGCTTTAACTCGTTACCGAAGTTCACTTTCCCGGGTGGCTCACTCATTGGTGATGATGCCGGCTTCCTGAACTTTGCCAAAATCAAAGGCTCACATACCGCAATGAAATCCGGCATGCTCTGCGGTGAAGCGGTATTTGAAGCGATTGCGGCTGGTGTGGAAAAAGGCGGTGATCTGGCGATTGCACGTGTGGTTGAGGGTGACGATTTCTTTGTTAAGGAACTCACCGCTTATACCGACAAGTTCAACAACAGCTGGCTCAAAGAAGAGTTATACAATTCACGTAACTTTGGCCCGGCGATGCACAAGTTCGGTCAATGGATGGGTGGTGCATTTAACTTTATCGACCAGAACGTGTTCAAAGTACCATTTACCCTGCATGATCTGGTGCAAGACCATGCTGCACTGAAAACCCAAGCCGCTGAAAGCTTCAAGCCAAACTATCCAAAACCGGATGGCAAGCTGACTTTTGACCGTTTATCTTCTGTATTTGTATCGAATACCGTGCATGAAGAAAACCAGCCTGCGCATTTAAAGCTGACCGATGCCTCTATTCCGGTTGAAGTAAACCTGCCTAAATGGGATGAACCGGCGCAGCGTTACTGCCCGGCGGGTGTCTATGAAATCATGGAAAATAATGACGGTTCAAAACGTTTCCAGATCAATGCAGCCAACTGTGTACACTGCAAGACCTGTGACATTAAAGATCCGTCTCAGAACATCACCTGGGTAACACCGGAAGGTGGCGGTGGTCCTAATTACCCTAACATGTAATTCGGATAGTCCTTGCGCGAGCTCATACCCTAACATGTAATGTTAGGGTAATCTTGCGAATGAGGAATATATTCCGCAAGTTCTCATATCCGAATATTTAAGCTCTCATGAGAACAAAATAAACCCGCTCGAAAGCGGGTTTATTTTCTGGAGAATGGCGATAATATTATTTTTAAGATCGAATAGGAACTCTTATCAGATCATAAATTTCAAAAAAAATTCGGCCAATTTAGCCGCCCTTTTTCACCAGATAATGAAATTCTTTATTGCCGTTTTCATCCAGACACTCTTCCTGCAACAGCAATTCATGTCCCAAGTGCATGCAAAATTTTGGAATATCCCAAGAGGTTGAATTATCGGTAGCAAACACCTCAACCACATCACCGGCTTTAGATTTACGAATGGCCTGATGCAACATCATGACTGGCTCAGGACAGCGTAAACCTCGGGTATTTAATTGCAGGCTTGGGATAATTTCAGTTGGGGGCATCGATAGACTCAAGAGTGGAAGACTGAAAATATTTTAGCATAATCCCGCTCGGGCATTGCGGCTTTGCCAAAGTACACACGACTAAACGCAGCCCTGACTGATACGATCATGCCTGCACATCATATTTACAATAGACAAGCGTATTTTCTGCGGTATGATAAAACCACGTTTTTTTAGATATTAAGAGTCTTCAGGAAAAATCATGCACGAGGAATCAGGCCCGTCGTGGGGTATGCGCGGCTTACGTAAATGGCTGGGAACTGCACCCGAAACTCGCGACGAACTGCTAAAATTAGTACAAGATTCACGTCGATTTTTAGAACCCGATACTGTTGCCATGCTTGAAGGTGTACTTGACCTTCCGGCAACCAAAATTCGCGAAGTCATGACGCCTCGCACGTCGATGATCAGCTTACAGGAAGATGACCAACTGCTGGATATCCTGCATGTGTTGGTCGAATCTGCGCATTCGCGTTTTCCGGTCTTTTCCTCCGATCAAACCGATAATGTGGTCGGCATTCTATTGGCCAAGGATTTATTGCCTTTTCTGACCGAACCAACCTCCAAAGTCGATATTCGCGCACTGATGCGTCAACCCTTATTTGTGCCAGAGAGCGCCCGTTCCGATCAGGTGCTGCGGATGCTGAAAAACACCCAGACCCATATTGCCGTGGTGATTGATGAATACGGCACCACCTCGGGTCTGGTCACGCTGGAAGATATTCTGGAAGAAATTGTTGGTGAAATTGAAGATGAACATGACAATGCCGATGAAGAGGCGCAGTTCATTGTTCCGGATAACGATCCAAACACCGCCAATACCTGGATAGTACAAGCTCTGACCCCGATTGAGCATTTCAATAATATGCTGGATGCGAATTTTTCTGACGATGAAGTGGAAACCATGGGTGGCTTGTTATTACAGGAAATTGGTCTGGTGAACGATCTTGAAGGCCAGACCATTGAACTGGAAAACTGGCAATTTACCATTCTTGAAGCAGATTCACGCTCTATTCACCTAATTCGAGCCGTGCGCCAATGAGAGCGTATTTCGACAAGCTGTTGAGTTCTGATCAACAGCAAAAACCGTTGCCGCTGATCTATCCTGTTTTAATTGCCTTATTTGCAGGTGCTATCTTTAGTTTGGCACTGGCTCCCTATCATTACTGGTGGCTGGCCATCCTGTCTCCGGCACTGCTCTATGCCTGCCTGCGTGGACGTAGTGCCAAACAGGCCTTTGGAATTGGCTGGGCCTATGGAATTGGCCTATGGTTTGTGGGCGCATTCTGGCTGTATACCTCCATTCATGTCTATGGCGATACCAGTGCATTTCTCAGTGTTGTAATGATCTTGATCATGGCACTGGTGATGGGCCTGTTTAGCGCCGTTCAAACCTTTGTCTATCGCCGCTTTTTCCCGGAAACTCCTTTGACCTTTGCCCCGCTTTGGGTTCTGTTTGAATGGTCTAAAACCTGGGTCTTTACCGGTTTCCCGTGGTTGTTTGCCGGCTATGCCTTTACCGAACGCTACCTAGATGCCTATGCACCTCTGTTTGGGGTGTTTGGAGTATCTTTTGTCGTGATTATTCTGGCCTGTGCACTGGTCGAAATTCTGAACCGACGTCTGTTCTGGGCGGTTCCTGCTGCAATTTTACTATTCAGTGCCTGGGGCGCGGCTCAATTGAGTTTTGTGCAACCAAAGAATGAAAAGCCGCTTACGGTTTCTCTGATTCAGGGCAATATTCCGCAAGATCTGAAATGGCTGACTGAATATCAGGTAAAAACTTTATTGATTTATGCCAATCTGAGCAAGACCGAATGGGGCCGTGACCTGATTGTCTGGCCAGAGTCCTCGATTCCGATGTTCCAGACCGATATTGAAGCTTTTCTCGAAGCGATGAAAGTACAGGCTGAAAAATCCGGTACGGCTTGGGTGACCGGCATTCCGTATTGGGACTTACCAGAATCACAGGCTGCGGGTTATCCGAAATATTACAACAGCATTATGGCCACGGGTGATGAGTCGGATGGTTTGTATAAAAAACAGCGCCTGGTGCCCTTTGGTGAATATATCCCGCTGTCAGGCTGGTTAAGCTGGGTATTGCCAGGTTTACAGAATGATCCCTCTATGAGCGGCTTTACCCGTGGTGCGGACAATCAAAAACCATTGAATGTGAAAAACCATCCTTTAGGTTCCGCAATTTGTTATGAGGTTGCTTATCCAAACCTGACACGCCGCAATGCCAGTCAAAGTGACTTTTTAGTTACGGTCTCGAACGATGCCTGGTTTACCGGCACGGCAGGACCTTTGCAGCATCTACAAATGGTGCAAATGCGCGCTAAGGAAAATGGCCGCTGGTTTATCCGTGCCACCAATACCGGCGTGACCGCCTTTATTGACCACAATGGCCATATTGTGAAAAAAGCCCCGATGGATCAGGAAGCGGTACTGCGGGGTGAACTTCCAGCCATGCAAGGTGAAACATTGTATATGAAACTCAGTGATTGGCCGGTGATGATCTTCTCGATTCTGCTCTTGCTGGTGGGATGGCGCTTCCGTCCCCGTAAAGTGGATGTCAGTTTTAAGTCGAGAAGATAATTTCTTCAAGTCCCTCTTTTACAAAGGGAGATTTAGGTGAATTCCTAGATATAACATCTTATCAATCTCTCCTAAGCTCCCTTTACGAAAGGGACGGACACTCAAGGCAATAAAAAACCGAGGTCAATGCCTCGGTTTTTTATATTTCAAATTTTAGAACTGAACTGCTAGATAAGAAATCATACTGGCGAGGGATAACATTGGAAGATAGCGGTAAGTTTGCACCATCATATTTTCGAATACAGACATCTGCCGTTGTTTTAATTGCAATACCGAGGCTTTCAATGCCGACCAGAAACACAATGCAAATAATGAACTCATCAAACTGATGGCAAAAAAACCTACCATAATCTGGCTGCTACCCTCGGTAGTCTGCCATAAATGCAGAATGCCCTGACTAATCGGTAACATGCTTAAAACCAAAAGAATAGATTTCAGCATCGACCAATGAAATTGGTTTATTTCATCCCCTAAGATTAATGCTTTCATATTCTTCTCCGTTGGCTCGTCAAGTGCCGTTCAGATCATTATGAGCCTTTTTGAGTAAATAGAAAGTCTATATTTATTCATATTTTACGATAATTGTAATAGATAAATATGGGAATAATTCTTATTATAACTCGCATATACAAATTATTAATTAATTACAATAAATATCAAAAACTTAGATTATAATTTATAATTAAGAGTTATTATCACTTCACTTAGTATTGAAAACATCTATTAAGTGAAGTGATATATTCCATCTATTGAGAGTTTATATTGATTCTCAATCAAGGCTGATAATAAATATCAGCATCGGTGCCTTCACCACCCGACTGACCATCTGCACCGAATGAATACAGATCAAAAGTACGACCATTTGTGCCCGGCATCACATATTGCAGATCATTATCCCAACTGTCTTTAGGATAGCCGCCCTTGACATAGCCGCCCGGCAACCAGTTTTTCGCAGTCGCTGGCTGATTCACCAGTGCATCCAGACCACCTTCCTGCATGCTTGGATATTTGCCATTGTCCAGCTTATATTGGTCCAGTGAACCAGCAATACTCTGTAACTTGATCACAGTGGTATCCACTTTGGCCTTTTCACCGCGTCCCATCACGTTCGGTACAATCAGTGCAGCAAGCACACCGAGAATCACAATCACCACCATCACTTCGATTAAGGTAAAGCCCGTCTGTTTATTTAATTGATTCCTTTTCATTCAATCTCTCTCATTCATTTGCATCATTCACAACATTCAATTTAATTTTAATACCACAGGAATTTTAACTTGATTCTGTTTAAATCATATTATTCATATTGACGATTGGCAGCATCACCGCAATCACAATGACCAAAACAATACTGGCCATTAGCACCAGCATTAAAGGTTCCAATAAGGCCAGTAAAGTCGAAATCAGCGTGGTGACTTCCCGATCCTGCATCTGTGATGCACGCTCCAGCATGCGATCCAGTTCGCCCGAGGCTTCGCCACTTTTGATCATTTGTACCATCATCGGCGGAAAATAACCACTGCGCTCCAGCTGGGTTGCCAGGTTGCCGCCTTCGGTGACTTTTTCCGCTGCCAGATTGACCGCATCACGAATCACCCAGTTATTACTGACTGCAGCGCCAATCCGTAGGGCATCGACCAAAGGCACGCCTGACTGGGTCAAAATGGACAAGGTACTGGCAAAACGTGCGGCATTAATCCCGCGTGATAATTTTCCAAATAAAGGCAGTTTCAGGGTTAAACGGTCGAAGGCATAATGCCCGGCTGTGGTTCTTAAGAATCGTATCAGCAGGGAGATGCCCAAGAAACCGCCAACCAAGAGAAATGGCCACGCAATACGAATAAAATCACTGGCTTTCATCAAGGCGACCGTAATCCACGGTAAGGCATCTTTGCTTTGATCAAAAGTCTTGACGATATCTGGCACCACATAAGTCATCAGCCCCATCACGATGGCAAAAGACATCAGCATCAGAATAATTGGATAGACCATCGCGCCTTGAATTTTTTTCTGCATGGCAAAACGGTTTTCGGTATAGTCAGCCAATTGATCCAGAATCAGATCCAGATGCCCGGAACGTTCACCGGCCGCAATGGTGGCAATATACAATTCTGGAAACCGCCCGGACTGTTGCAGACCCTGCGCCAGACTATGCCCCTCCAGAACCTTGGAACGCACCGACATCAGCAGATTTTGTACATGTACTTTTTCGCTTTGCTTACCGACGGCGCGGATGGCTTCTTCCAGCGGAATCGCGGCGGCGACCAGGACAGATAATTGTCGGGTCATTAAGGCCAGATCATAAGCGGTAATGCTTTTTTCAAACCATTTCCGCCGATCATGTTTGTCTTTTTTCTCGACAGGATCAACAGAGACCGGAATAAGTGCTTTATCCCTTAACTGTTGCCGGATCTGACGTGCAGAATCCCCCTCCAGCACGCCTTTTTGCTGCTTTCCTGAAGCATCAAGCGCAATAAACTGATATGCAGGCATTGTAATGCTCTAATTTTCCAAAATTTTGCTTAACGCTGTTGCGTCAGACCACCGAAATCATTCATATTCTTTGATATAAATTATCTGCTCACTCTACCATAATCGAACTTTAAGCACGACGAAATTTCTTCAGGATATCCAGCACCAGACATGCAAAATTCTCATACCGATTCTAGTCCACTTTGTCGCGTACGCGTTGCTGTACCTGTGCATGTATTCGATTGTTTTGATTACAGTATGAATGCAGAACAATTTGAGCAGGCCCAGGTCGGCGCACGCGTATTGGTATCTTTTGGACGACAGAATCTGGTTGGGGTGATTATCGAAAAGCTCTCCGCAGATACTCCGGTCGACCCACGTTTTAAACTCAAGCCCGTCACTGAATTGCTGGATGAACGTGCCATCATAGACCCTAAAGTTTTAAGTTTGTTGACATGGTCGGCACAGTATTATCAGTTTCCGATGGGTGAAGTGGTGCACAGTGCCCTGCCAACGCTGTTACGCCAAGGTAAGCCTTATAACCTGCTGGCCCGCACCTGGAAACTTCTGAACCCTGATGCTGAAGCTAAAATACGCCGTTCGGAAAAGCAGCAGGAAGCCTACCGGATTTTAAAACTGCATCCGGTTGGCACCACTGAAAATGTATTGAATTTGGCCGGAATTGAAACTGCGACCTTAAAAGCACTGGAGAAAAAAGAGATTTGTACCTGTGTGCTGGAGCCACAAGATTTCAGTCCACAGCCGATGCAATTGGCGCAAATGCCGCTAACCGCTAATCCTGAACAGAAACATGCCATTGATCAGGTATTAAAGTATCGCAATCAATATCAGGCTTTTTTACTGGATGGTCTGACCGGCAGTGGTAAAACCGAAGTCTATCTACAAATCATGCAACAGGTGCTGAAACAGGGCAAGCAGGTTTTGGTGCTGGTGCCGGAAATTGGTCTGACCCCGCAAACGATTAGCCGTTTCCAGTCGCGTTTTCAGTGTCATATCGCGCTATTGCATTCAGGCCTAAACGATACAAAACGTCTGCAAGCCTGGCAGGCAGCAGAGACTGGCAAAGCTTCAATCATCCTCGGCACACGTTCCGCCATCTATACCCCCATACCGAATTTGGGTCTGATCATTCTGGATGAAGAACATGATTTGTCTTTTAAGCAGCAGGAAGGTTTCCGCTATCATGCCCGCGATGTGGCGCTGTACCGCGGCCATTTACAGCAATGTCCAGTGCTGCTGGGATCAGCGACACCAAGTATCGACAGTTATGCGCTGGTTGAACATGGCAAAATGCAGGTGCTGGAGCTGAATCAACGTGCCGGCACAGCCTTAATGCCGAAAATCCATATTCTGGATTTAAAGGTGGCACAGAAAAAGCATGGCATCAGTCTGCAACTGATTCAGGACATCAAAAAGCGTCTGGAGAAAAAAGAACAGGTACTGATCTTTTTAAACCGCCGTGGCTATGCCCCCGTCCTGCTTTGTGGCAGTTGTGGCTGGCAGGCACAATGTCCGCACTGCGATGCCAATTTTACTGTGCATCGCCAGCCTTATCAGCATCTGCATTGCCATCACTGTGGCACCATTCACCGAATGCCAGAGCACTGTCCGCAGTGTCAGCATCAGGAACTGGTCACACTGGGTATGGGCACTGGCAAGGTCGAAGAACATCTGAATGAACTTTTTCCAGATCATGAAGTGATTCGGGTCGATCGCGATTCCACCAGCCGGGTGGGTAGCTGGCAAAAAATCTATGACAAGATTCAAAAAAGTGAACCCGCGATTCTGCTCGGCACCCAGATGCTGGCCAAAGGGCATCATTTTCCTTATGTGACGCTGGTGGCGATTCTGGATATTGATTCCGGTCTGCTCAGTGTGGATTTCCGTGCCACCGAACGTACCGCACAACTGATCGTTCAGGTCGCAGGCCGGGCTGGACGTGGTGAACACAAAGGCGATGTCTATTTGCAGACGCTCAGACCGGATCATGCCCTGCTGAATACCTTGGTCAATGAAAATTATCGTGTGTTTGCCCAGCAGACCTTAAAGGAACGGCAAATTGCCCAGATGCCGCCTTATCGTTATGCCATCCTGATTCGCTGCGAATCCAAGGATCAGGCACAAAACACCGAATTCTTACAGAAACATGCGGCATTCCTCAGGCAATATCCTGATCTGGCGCTGGACATCTGGGGGCCAATTCCTGCGCCGATGGAACGTAAGGCTGGGCGCTATCAGTCGCATATGGTGCTCTTGTCAGCAGATCGTCCACGTTTGCATTACTATGTGCGCAGCTGGTGGCAGAATATGCTGCAGGACAAACCTTCCAGCATGAAGCTGACACTGGACATTGACCCGCAAGAACTCAGCTAAGAGAATTGCATCTGAGTCCATGTCCGGGACATACGCATCAACGTCTGGATCAAGCATAAAATTTAGGACAGGAAAATGTCGATACTGTTACAAATAACACTGGTTTTGGTGATCGCACTGTTAATAGTGCCACTGAGTAAAAGGCTCAGACTACCAAGCGTACTGGGCTATCTGTTAACAGGACTGATCTTAAGTCCCGGTATTTTGCATCTGATTCAGACTCCAGACCTGATGAACAGTTTCATGAACGTCAGCCTGTTGGCACTGCTGTTCTGGATCGGGCTGCAACTCAGACCACAACGCATCGCCCAGATCAGTCAATCTCTGTGGATGACGGCTGCTTTGCAGGTACTAATGAGCACCTTGATTTTTAGCCTGCTGGCCTGGATTTTTCTACAACAAAGCCTGCTGGCCAGTATTGTGATTGGACTTGCTGGCAGTCTGTCAGCCATGACCTTGGTGATTCAACAACTCCACAATCAGGAACAGTTTGCCACCAGCTATGGTCAACAGACCTATTCAATCCTGCTGCTGCATGCCCTGCTGGCCATTCCTGTGATTGCCGCCATTCCTTTATTTGCCGGGATTCGTTCGACCGAACACGGAGTGGCTTATTTTGCCGCGATGATCACTACTTTTACCGGCTTGTTCCTGTGTAATCGCTATCTGATGCAGCCACTATATCGCTGGATTACAAAAAGTGGCAGTCACGAACTGCATGCCATTGTGGCGATTGCGGTAACTTTGGCACTGCTGCTCTTGATGAGTACGCTTGGACTGAATCTGTTTCTTGGCGCTTTATTTGCCGGGATTTTACTGGCAGATTCAGATTTCCGGCCCGCGGTAGAAAGCACCATTCGGCCTTTTCAGGGTTTATTGATGGGCCTAGCCTTTATCAGTCTGGGTATGTCACTGCAACTGTCCGATCTGTTGAATTTCCTCTGGATCATTTTAGGCGGCACTCTAGCTTTAATCTTGGTCAAATTTGCCATGACTTTGGCCTTGGCACGTTATCATCAAAATAGCTGGCGCAATAGTACTTTGTTAGCAGCTAGTCTGGTGCAAGGCGGCGAATTTGCCTTGCTGGCGCTGGTGATTGCGGTATCCGACCAGATCATCGCAGCCAATCTGCTGTCTCCCTTGCTCTGGATGGTGAGTTTCTCATTATTACTTAGCCCGGCATTTTACTGGTTATTACACAGTCAGGTTTTACCGCGTTTGGATCAAAACAATCATCTGGCAGCCACCTTCGAAACCGATTCCAGTCCTCAAGCCAGCCCCCCTATTTTGCTGATTGGATTTGGCCGCTTTGGACAAATTATTGCCCGGATTTTACTGCAACAACAGCATGTATTTAGTGTCATGGACAGCAATGTGCCAGCCACTGAACTGCTTGCGCAGTATCAGATTCCTTTCTATCAGGCCGATGCGACAGAGCCAGAAACTTTGGCACATGCAGGAATTGCGATGGCCCAGCAAGTGATTATTGCCATTGATGATATTGAAGATTCGATGCTGATCGTGCGGCATATCCGGCTGAATTATCCTGAAACTTGTTTATGGGTACGCGCGCGTGATCGTCATCATGTGCATCTGTTACAGGATTTAGGTGTAGAGAAAATCTGGCGTGAAAACTACTTTTCAGCACTGGAAATGAGTGAGGCTTTGTTAAGCCAGTTGAATACTGCTCCGGAAGAAAGTCAGCAACAGATTGAATACTTCCGCGCACATGATGAAAAATTACTCAACAGTCAATACCATCTAGATTCGGATCAACACGCAAGTTATGAACATCACCGCAGTAGCTTGGCAGAACTCGAACATCTGTTTGCGCAGGATCAACGCAACAAAGTTCAAAAAACAGATACACAGCCGCAACAGGATACAAACGGCGCAGGAATTGATGCGTTAAGAGATGATCTGTCATAACTTGTGTTTTACAATAATGACACCATTAAAGCAGGGTTATGGAGAATTTTATGTCTGATTTACGCCAACGCTTTTTTATTGAAGATAGCCCTGTTCGTGGTGAAGTGGTGCATCTTGAAGAAGCTTTACAAACCATTTTAGCGCAACGTGACTATGCACCTGCGGTCAAGATTCTGTTGGGTGAAATGCTCACTGCGACTGCACTGCTTGCCAGCACCTTGAAGATTAAAGGGCGTATCAGCCTGCAAATTCAGGCATCAGGCACATTTAAATGGGCAATGGCTGAATGCAACCACTTGGGTGAAGTTCGCGCTTTGGCGGACTATGAAGAAGATCCGCACTTTCTGGTGGGTGAAGATAGCAGCACCATCTTAAAGTCACTGGTTTCTCCAGTGCTGTTTATCAATATCGAACCAGAATTTGGTGAGCGTTATCAAGGTATTGTGCCGCTGGACAAAGAAAATCTGGCTGGCTGCCTCATGCAGTATTATGACCTGTCTGCACAGATTCCAACGCGCATTGTACTGGCAAGCGACCATCAGCGCGCCGGTGGTTTACTGATTCAGCTATTGCCACGGAATAGTGAAGAAGAACAGCGCCGTGTTGATGAAGATTTATGGCCGCGTCTGACCATGCTCACTGAAACCTTGAAAACTGAAGAACTAATCGGCCTGCAAGCCACTGACATTCTTTACCGTTTATATAATGAGGAAGAGGTGCGCTTACCAGAAACTGAAGCCTTGAAATTTGGCTGTACCTGCTCTAAAGAGCGCTGTGCAGTGGCCTTACAACAGATTGGCGTAGAATCAATACGTGAAACACTGGAATTCCAGAATCCGATCAAAATGGATTGTCAGTTCTGTAATAGCCAATATACCTTTACAGCCGAAGAGGCCTTAGGTCTATGTGGTGAACATCTAAGCTAAACGGTGCTAAGCATGAGTTTAAAAAAGCATTCCTCAGGAGTGCTTTTTTATGTTTTAAAATTTACATGACGAAGCTCAACAGAGCATATTTACCTCCAGTAGAAAACCTGCCTATTCACTGAATCAGATCCTCAGATAAACCCCACCCCAAAATCCCATTTAAATTATAAGACTATTCACATTAACAAAGACCAAATAATCATCGTTTTAAAAAAATTATGAGAATACAATCACATTTTATAGTATTGATTTAATTATGCTTTTAAAATAAATTAGAGTAATAATTCTAAAATGAATACAGTATCAAATTTAACAGGTATGTTATGAAAAAATTATTGAACACTCTAGTGATGGGGATAAGTTTGGCTGCGGTTTCTAGCTTGGCCTTTGCCTATGAAGATCCGTTAGTGGGTAAATGGAAAACCATTGATGATCAATCAGGCTATTCTCGTGCGGATGTAGAAGTTCGTAAGAAAGCGGATGGTAGCTATGAAGGAATAATTGTCGCAACACGTAGCTTGCCTGGCGCAGAGAAAATGGGCATCTGTCATAAATGTCCAGGTCAGCTCAAAGACAAACCGTTTATAGGCCTGCCGTTTATCTGGGATTTTAAAGCAGATCCGAAAAAGCCACGTGAATACCATGACGGCAAAGTGCTTGATCCGATCAGTGGCAAAATTTACAAAGGCAAAGCACGCCTAAGCGCCAATGGCAAACGTCTAACCTTGCGTGGTTATGTCGGTGTCTCAGTAATTGGCCGCAGTGTAACCTGGATAAAACATTAATTTCAGAAAGATTTTCAAAGCCTCTGTATCAGGGGCTTTTTCTTTGTCATGATTTGAAACAATAAAGTACAAATAAAAACTGTTTTGGCGCGGCTAAAGTCATAATAATGGATCGAAGACGGTTATTTTTTATCCATTTATGATGATCAATCTTCAGCCTTGTTCAATTCTGTCATCAGGTCTGCTTTGCCGTCCTCATAGGGCAGCGTATATTCAACACAGGAAAGTGTTTGAACACATTCGGTCAATAAAACATAAAACTATAAAAACAGCGTTCACTTTCACCTTCTCTTATTCGCGCGTTCCTGAGGCATTGAATACCGGAACATATCGATTTTTTTCTCGTGATCATTTGAGTCATCACTCTGAGTCTGCATATCCGAAGAATAGAAAGCGTTTTACTTCAGCACCTTTTCATTCTCTCAATTTTGCACACTTGGCTGTTTAAGGAGTAGAGCCATGACTACAATTCAGTACCAAGAAAGCTTTTCACAGGACTATACCCCGTCAGAAATTATGGACGATCACTCATTTGACCTCATCCACTTCGCAGAAGCATGCGGACAAAGTCCGGAATGGGTCATGCAATTGATTGAACATGGAATTCTGCCCGATCGTTCTCCTGTCACGCCAGCCAGCACTTTCCTCGGTGAGGATATTTCGCGTGCACAACGCGCCTATCGCCTGCAACGCGATTTTGATGCGTCATTTACCGCAGTCGCGATGATGCTGGACCTCATCGATGAAGTGCAGGAGTTACGCCGCGAGGTCAAACATTTGCATTTTAAGTAAGTCCTTTGATGCTCTGTCTATCTGCATCTTTCGCTGCAGATCAGGGCATATTTATTTTTAATTTGATGATTAGAGTATAAAAAGCGCTATGAAAACCAAAGATTGTAATAAAAAAATGAAATACATGTTTCCCGAATACCGCGACTTGATTGTGCAACTTCGCGAGGAAAATCCATACTTTGCCAAATTGTTTGAGGAACATAATGAGCTGGACAGGAAAATTAGTCAGCTTGAACTCGACCCGGTCAATCATATCAACAATGATATTGAAGCGATCAAGCGTAAAAAGCTAAAATTGAAAGATGAAATTTATCGTCTGCTAAAAAGTTCTGAAGCCGATCCCCTGACCTAAGATCAACTGCTTAATACAGACTCAGATCGTGCGACAATCGTTGACAGCCTGTGGGCGATTCAAACATTTTGGCCAGATGTGCGGAGATTTTCCGAAGCATAAAAAAAGCCCTGAACAGCCAAAGTAAGCACTTTGATCAAGCTCAGGGCTTTTGATATTTCATTCCCATGAGCTAACTCATGGGAATATTCAGTAGATTAAACTTGTTCGATGTCTTTCATGGTCAATTTGATACGGCCACGGTTGTCAACGTCTGCAACCTGTACCTTCACTTCTTGACCTTCTTTCAATACATCTGCAACGTTCGCAATGCGTTCGTTCGAGATTTGAGAGATATGAAGTAAACCATCAGTACCCGGAAGAATATTCACGAACGCACCGAATTCAACGATACGAATCACTTTACCCACGTAAATTGTACCTGGTTCGATCTCAGCAGTTAATGCTTGAATCTTCGCAACTGCAGCAGCTGCTGCCGCTTTAGTTTCACCGAATACGCGAACTGTACCGTTATCTTCAATATCGATTGCAGCTTTCGTTTCTTCAGTAATCGCACGAATCGTCGCGCCGCCTTTACCGATTACATCACGGATTTTGTCCGGGTTGATGTTGATCACTTGGAATGTTGGTGCATGCATCGAAATTTCAGGACGAGCGCGTGAAATGACTTGGTTCATCTCATTAAGAATGTGCATACGACCGGCATAAGCCTGGTTCAATGCAGACTCCATGATCTCTTCAGTAATCCCTTCGATCTTGATGTCCATTTGCAGTGCAGTAATACCGTTTGCAGAACCTGCGACTTTAAAGTCCATGTCGCCCAGATGATCTTCATCACCCAGGATGTCAGAAAGAACTGCGAAACGCTCGCCTTCTTTCACTAGACCCATTGCGATACCCGCAACTGGTGCTTTAAGTGGAACACCTGCATCCATAAGTGATAGAGAAGCACCACATACAGAAGCCATTGAAGATGAACCGTTCGATTCTGTGATGTCAGATACGATACGGATCACGTACGGGAAGCGGTCAGCTGCAGGAAGAACCGCTTGAACACCACGGCGCGCTAGACGACCGTGACCGATTTCACGACGCTTAGGACCAGATTCACGACCCGTTTCACCTACAGAGTATGCAGGGAAGTTATAGTGAAGCATGAAGTTGTCAGTTTTCGTACCTGCAAGGGTATCAACCATCAACGCATCACGGGTGTTACCCAAAGTTGTTGTGACCAACGCCTGAGTTTCACCACGTGTGAACAATGCAGAACCGTGTGCACGGCCTAACACGCCCACTTGTACATCGATTGCACGAACAGTTTTGGTATCACGACCATCAATACGTGGCTTACCAGACAAGATGTTGTCACGAACCGTGCGGTATTTAAGATCTTCAAAGAGTTCGTTTACTTCGTCAGCAATACCTGTTTCATCTTCTTCAGGAACGAACTGAGCAACCGCTTCTGCGTGAAGTGCATCAAGTGCTGCATAACGATCTTGTTTCACAGCAATTGTGTAGGCTTCAGAGATTTTCGCTTCGAATGCATCTTTTAATTGACCAAGAAGCGCTTCATTTTTGCTTGGAGCAACCCAAGTTGACTCAACTGCGCCAGCTGCTGCAGCAAATTCTTTGATCGCTTGAATCGCGATTTGCATTTCGTCATGACCGAACAATACAGCGCCCAGCATTTGGTCTTCTGAAAGTTCTTTCGCTTCAGATTCAACCATCAATACTGCAGCTTCAGTACCTGCAACAACCAGATCAAGATCAGACTCTTTTAACTGTTCGTGGTTCGGGTTCAGGATGTATTCACCGTTGATCAAACCAACGCGAGCGCCGCCGATTGGACCACGGAAAGGCGTACCTGCAATCGACAATGCAGCAGAAGTACCCAGCATTGCAGCAATGTCAGCATCCATGGTTTTGTCAGATGAAATTACTGTCGCAGTCACTTGAATTTCGTTGAAGTAACCTTCTGGGAACAATGGACGAATTGGACGGTCGATCAGACGTGAAATTAAAGTTTCAGCTTCAGACTGACGGCCTTCACGCTTACCATAACCACCCGGGATACGGCCTGCAGCATATTGCTTTTCTTGGTAGTTAACAGTCAATGGGAAGAAGTCTTGACCGGCTTTTGCTTTAGGTTGCGCTACAACAGCAACAAGAACCTGTACGCCGCCCATGGTGATCACAACAGTGTTTGCTTGACGTGCAACGCGACCTGTTTCAAGAATCACGTTGTGTTGACCGAATTGGAATTCTTTACGAATAATATTAAACATCGACATGTTTTATTTTTTCCTAGTTCTTGTGAACAATTATTCTAGTGGAGACCCCTAAGGTTTGGCATTCACGACTATATAGACGAACAAATGACAAAGCTTAGAAGCCGACCTCACCAGATTAAATACTATTTTTAAACACAAAGAAGGAGCGAAACATTCGCCCCTTCCACTGGCCTAGCCAAAAGCTAAACCGACTTTAGTTTTCAGCAATAAAGCACAAAGCATGCAATAACCCGAAAATAAAGTTTAAATCGAATTAACGACGTAAACCTAAAGCACCGATCAATGCTACATAACGACCGTGGTCTTTACCATTTAGGTAGTCAAGCAGCTTACGACGTTGGTTAACCATACGGATTAGACCGCGACGGCTATGGTGGTCGTGTTTGTGCTCTTTGAAGTGACCTTGTAAGTCATTGATTTGAGCAGTCAAAAGAGCTACTTGAACTTCTGGTGAACCAGTGTCGTTTTCAGCGCGTGCGAATTTAGCAATGATCTCTGCGCGATCTGCGTTAGTTAAAGCCATTCGATTTCTCCGAGATGCTTATATATTTTGATAAAAATCAATGTAATGAGAATTCAAAACTTTGACTGCCGTGCATCACTACAGCAAGTTGTATATTTTAAGGGAAAATGCGCCAAATTGCAAAAATAGATCAGCACTTTTAAATGTTTTCAATCGGTGATTTATTTAAAGCGAAGCTGTTGTCCATTGATCCTGAGTTATTCAAGATCTGTACTGTTTTAAGCGAGATCGTCTAGACCACTTAAATAGAGAAATCGACCTAAGCAATTAGAACGCTTTTTCTATTGTTTTAATGTACCGTCGTCTGTCTGAATAAAAAATATAGGACTTACGCATTGACGGATTCAAAAAAGTATTAAAATACTTTATAAAGTATCTGTGATCAGACGAATTAAACATGCTTCTACAGCAACTTGTACATTACCCATTTATATGGGCTTTCTCATGA
>NZ_VPCG01000037.1:0-28641 GCF_013418355.1 Acinetobacter sp. YH12151
ATAAACAATGGCTTATTTACGCCTACCATCGAGAAACAGGTGAGATTGTTGCTTATGTTTGGGGTAAAAGAGACTTAGCTACAGTTCAACGATTGAAGACAAAGCTTAAACAATTAGGTATTCACTACACCCGAATTGCAAGTGATCATTGGGACAGTTTCATAACTGCTTTTAAAAACTGCAAGCAAAGTATTGGTAAATTTTTTACTGTAGGTATTGAAGGTAATAATTGCAAAATAAGGCATCGAATTAGGCGCGGTTTTAGAAGGAGTTGTAATTTTTCAAAAAAGATTGAAAACCATTTTAAAGCTTTCGACTTAACCTTTTTTTACATCAATAATGGCTTCATTTAATGTCAGCATACTTTTTGAAACACCACCATTTTTTGAATTGGTCGATATTGTGCTTTGGCAGAATTGATTTTAAGCCAAATTCCTGAGTAGGATATGTTGCTATCGAACCATCATTCCTTGCGGTATACACAGTACCGTCATCATGACGGTGTAAAAGGGTCGCAAGATTTGACTCTGTCAAAATAGGTGCAATGTGAGTGTCATTTTCACGAATTTGGTTAATGTCATGCACATAAGTTTTACCGTTTGGAAGGCTGGTATACAGATGATCTCGCATGACTTCCATACGTGCATTACAGTTACGACCACAATCAGGAAGACTGAGCCGAGCAAACTTTTTCGCTTTTAAATGGTTTTGTGCAATAGCATCGCTTTGACGCCAGACATTAATACGACCTTCGATATCGGGGACATAGATATAGCGGTCATCTGCGGTAACAGCATTACTGTGAACTAAAGCATGGTTCACTGTATCGCCCCACCAAACGCCAGTTCCTAGCGCCATCACAAAGCTCGGTTGAGGCTGTGAAATATCTAGAATATCGACACGGTTAGAACCATAACTGGCCACATATAAGCGTTCTGCATGGATTTCGATATCTGCAAGACTGTCCCATTTTTTTGCTAAGCCTTCAATTTTTAATGGGTCAATTGCACTCAGCGCACGTTTTTGTTTTAAATCATAACGTAAAATTTTTGATTCTGATTGGCTATTGGCGATATACAATACATCATCAGTTCGTACCAGGGCTATAGGATTCCATGTACTTAAACCGAAATCTTGAGCAGTAAGTTCCGAACCCACATCCAAGACTTTAAATTCTGAAATTTTGGTAAATTGAGCATTATTTCCTGTTGATGGATTAGAGCCAACCGTACCTGACCCAAGCTTAGATGCATGGCTGTCATTCTCACCACCACCGCCGCCACAAGCAGTCATGAGTAAGGCAATGCTTAAACTCAACAAGCTATATTTTAACTTCATAATTCCCCTTAGATGCAAATGCATAAAAACTTCTGCTCTTATAAAGGGGTTTAAGATGAATACAAAGTCGAATAAGTGTGCTATGTGTCAAAGAAATACTGCTGTTTACTAGATTCCCCACATAAAGCACAAGTAACATTAGCTGTGCTTTATTTTTTTCTATGCTTTTCTTATTATATTTTTCGATGCTCAGGCTGATATCCAAGCATTTCTTCTATCGAATCATAACACCACTGAAAAATGAAGGTATATACCAGAATACACAAGGTCAGGCTAAAATCGAGCACAATCGCCTGCCATAGTCCCATGTTCATCGCATAGGCCACCATTGGAATGGTGGCGAGCATTAAACCACCTTCAAAGCCAATCGCATGTAAAATACGCACTCGAATCGTTCGTTTCAGTTGACGTTTCGCTTCAAATTTTTCGAAATAATGATTAAACAGCATATTCCAGATGACAGAGGTCACGGCCATCACAATTCCCAGTGCACCTGTGACTTCTAGCGGCATATTAAAAATAAGACTCAAAGCTATCGCAATGATCACCAACAGGATGACTTCATAGCTAAGCGCATGCACAAGTCGTCTTTTGGAAATCAACATTTTCATTACTCGGTTTTTTATCAATAATCGCGCATATTATGTTCTTTAAACTGATTAATCGAGTTAGAATATTTCAATAAAATTGATAGATAAGATTACATGAATATTAATCAGGAACAACTCACTGTATTTAAAACTGTGATGGAAACCGGTTCATTCTCTGCAGCTGCACGAAAATTGGGAAAAGTTCCCTCTGCCATTAGCATGTCAATTGCGAATTTAGAAATTGATCTGAATCTGCAACTGTTCCAGCGTATTGGGCGTGAACCTGTGCCAACGGAGCAGGCACAGACACTGTATGAAAGAACAGAACAGCTGTTAATCGAAATGAATCAGTGGAAACAGCATGCGCTTGCCCTAAGTTCAGGCCTGGAGTCTGAACTGAATATCGTCATCGTTTCTGAATTACTGCATACGCGCTGGACTGATTATGTCGTTCTGGTGGAACAGCAATTTCCCGAGCTTCAGATTAATGTCTTTGGTGCACCTCAGGAAGATGCGCAACAGATGCTCTTGGATGGTAGCGCACAACTGGCATTAATGTTTGAGCGGGAACAACTCGATGCACGTGAACAGTTTGTGGAATTAAAGCGTGAAGTCTTGATTCCTGTCGCAGCCAAGCAGCATGTACTGAGTCAATACGATCAGGTCAGCTTTGAACAAATTCTAAATAGCCGTCAAATTGTGGTGGCGAGCCGTGACCGTAATATTAAACCTGAATTATTATATTCCCGTCATTACTGGCGCACTGACAATCATCATTCTGCCTGTAGCATGATTCAACAGGGTTTGGGTTGGGGTGTTCTCCCGCAGGAAATGCTAAAAAAACAGCCGAATTTACAGCAAAATCTGCAAGTGCTGAATCTGCTCGATTTCACCCCAAAGTTTGAATATTTTATCGATCTGGTCTGGAGTCGGGAAAGCAACTTGGGCACAGCTGCTCATTTTTTGATTAATCATCTGCGAAATCAGCGTAAAAGTAGCAAATAATCACAGAAACACCACTTCAGTCTACTTGGTAAATACAGGGTTTATGATATAAAAGTATGCATAAGCAATAACCATAGAACTAGATCGTAATGACATTAACCGCATTAGACCAATTAAAAAACTTGACCACAATTGTGGCGGATAGCAGTGACTTGAGCGCAATTGAAAAATTTCGTCCTCTGGATGCAACCACCAATCCATCACTGATTACAGCAGCGGCCAGTCAAGTTGAGAACAAGGCCCTGATTGAAGCGGCCTATCAGCAGGCGCAGCAGGAAGGCTATGCGGATGATGCCCTAATTGAACGTACCATTGATATTTTGACCGTCAAATTCGGCGTTGAAATCTTGAAATTAATTGAAGGGCGTGTTTCGACTGAAGTCGATGCGTCCCTGTCTTTTGATACTGCTGCCACCATCGCAAAAGCCAAAGAGTTACTGGCACTATATGCGCAGTATGGGATTGACTCCGATCGCATCCTGATCAAGATTGCATCAACCTGGGAAGGCATTCAGGCCGCAAGAACCTTAGAAGAAGAAGGCATTCATACCAACCTGACCCTGTTATTTGGCCAGCATCAGGCCCATGCCTGCGCTGATGCCAAAGTTACTTTAATTTCACCTTTTGTTGGCCGGATTCTGGACTGGTACAAGAAGGCTGAAGGTGTGGATGCTTATCCAATCGAAAAAGATCCTGGCGTGTTATCGGTTAAAAGTATTTATGAGTTTTATAAAGCCCATGGCATTCAAACCGAAATTATGGGCGCCAGCTTCCGCAGTATCGATCAGGTCTTGGGCTTGAGCGGTTGTGACCTTCTTACCGTTGCACCAAATCTACTGGCAGAACTGAACCATGATCAACGTGAAGTTCAGCCGCAACTTTCAGCGACAGCTATTACTGTGCAGGGTGAACTGAGTCCGATCAGTCAGGCAGCATTTCTGGAACAGCTGAAGCAGGATCAAATGGCCAGTGAACTGTTACAAGGCGGTATTCAGGGTTTCATCAAAGCGCGTGAGCAACTGGCTGCGCTATTAGGTCAAACCTTTCTCAATCCCGTTGAAAGCTAAGCTAAAATCTTAGAAATTTTACCAGCCGATGTTGCTATAATGCCGCATCGGCTTTTTCTTGTGCGAATTCTTCGTGTTTGGTATTACAGATCTCAGTACCTTTATCATTGGTACCACCTTAATTGTGCTCTTGCCCGGCCCCAATTCCCTTTATGTCATGTCCATTGCCTCACGTTTTGGTATCAAGACAGGTTATTTAGGTGCTCTGGGAGTGTATACCGGTGACATGATTCTGATTTTATGTACTGCTTTGGGGGCTGCATCTTTATTGCATGCTTTTCCAATCCTGTTTATTACTTTGAAGATTATCGGCGCCATCTACCTGAGTTATCTGGGGATGAAGTTATTAATTGCCGCCTATAAAACCATTCGTCCAACAGAAAAAGTGACGATTCCGCAGATGAATGCGGCTGATGCTAAAGCTTCGTCTATTCAGCCATTTCGTACTGCATTGACCATCAGTATTTTAAATCCAAAAGCGATTCTGTTTTATCTGTCATTTTTTGTGCAATTTGTTGATCCTCGCTATCCTTATCCGGCATTGACTTTCATTCTATTGGCTTTGATCTTGCAATTGATTAGCATGACCTATCTGTCTATTCTGATTTTCTCAGGGGTAAAACTGGCCTCCTATTTCAACCAGCATTACAAACTGACAGCCAGTTGTGTGGCCATAGTCGGCATTTTATTCTGTGGTTTTGGGATGAAGCTAGCCAGCTCTACCTTATAAAAGCTTGAAACAGATATTGTCTAAATACGTGAAAAGCGTATGATTTAAACGCTTTTTAAAATTGTGTCATGGACGATGCCAAAACTATTACAAGATCTGTCTCTTACTGCGGTCATTGCCGGCCTGATTACCTGCCTGATTGGCATTAGTGTTTCTGCTGTACTGGTGATTGAAGCTGCACAAAGCTTAGGCGCCAATGCGGCACAAATCAGTTCCTGGTTATGGGCACTGGGAATCGGCATAGGTATCTCTGGTGTGTGGCTGTCCTGGAAATATCAGTATCCTGTTTCTACTGCCTGGTCAACGGCGGGACTAGCTTTGATCATTGCGTCTGCGGGTCATTACAGCCTCGGTGAAGCGATTGGTGCGTTTCTGATTTGTGGACTGTTGACTGCTGCGCTGGGATTCTTAGGAATTTTTGAGCGTATTTTTCATTTTATTCCACAAAGTTTAACCAGTGCCATGCTGGCTGGAGTATTGCTAAAATTTGGTATTTCAGTATTTGGTAGCCTGCAACAGTCCTGGAAATTTGTACTCAGTGTCCTGGCCATTTATCTGATCTCAAAAAAAATCAGCACACGCTATAGCATCGTGATTACCGTATTTACCGCAATTGCGCTCTGCCCTTTCTTTATCGATTTTACAATCCCGAGTTTAAACTGGAGTATGGCCCAGCCGGTCTGGATCCAACCTGAATTTAGTCTACAAGCTGTTCTAGGGCTGGCTTTACCACTGTTGGTGATCAATCTGGCTTCGCAATATCTACCCGGACTGGCAGTAATTAAAAGCTATGGCTATCCACCCAAGGTAAACGGTATTTTAGGCTGGACCGGTATAAGTCAGGCGATACTGGCACCTTTTGGCTGCTTTAGTGTCAATCTTGCTGCGATCAGTGCGGCAGTGAGTCTGGATACTCAAGCTCATCCCGACCCACAGAAACGCTATATTGCAGGCATGAGTTGTGGGCTGTTTTATATTTTGATGGGACTATTTGCAGCGACCTTGACCAGTGTCCTGATGGCATTTCCAGCAATCCTGATTACCATTCTGGCCGGAATTGCCTTATTCGGCACCATTGGGCATAACATCGCGCTGGCTTTTCAGCAAAGCCATGAACGTGAAGCGGCTCTGATGACCTTTTTATTCAGTGCATCCAATATTCAGTTTTTCGGGATTGGTTCAGCCTTTTGGGGCTTACTACTGGGATTAATGGTTTATTTTCTATTTAAGCTCAAGCCTCAAGTCACTTAAAATTGATGACTGATCATTAGAATAAAATGACAAATAAGGGCAGCGATCATGTCTGCCTTTTATGAATGTCCTGCGGTCTGGGAAAAAAGGTTGATAACGAGTACACCGGAAATAATCAGTGCAATGCCAATAAGTGCAGGCACATCGAGCGTCTGCTTGAAAAGTACATAGCCCACAATTGCAGTCAGAACAATTCCCACACCGGCCCAGATGGCATAAGCGATTCCCAATGGAATGACTTTAATCACTTGGGACAATAAATAAAATGCAATACAGAATAAAACCACGACTGCCAAAGACGGCCATAATTTGCTAAAGCCTTCAGATTTTACTAAAAATGTAGAGCCTGTGACTTCGGCGACAATCGCCAGTGCCAGTAACAGGTAGGCCCACGATACAGGATTCATTTTTCCATCTCCAAAATTTCAGTGTTCATGCTTTGAATAACAAGCCAATTAAAATAGAAAATTAAACTTTAAATAATGCTTATTTTACAATGAATGCTGGTGCAGAAAATCAAGGGTGCGAATAAAGGTTTGCTGACTCTCTTTTTTGCCCATAAAAAACTGGTATTCATGAATCAGCCAGGCTTTAGATTCCGGATAAAATACCTCGGTCACTGCAATATTCCGGGCCTTGAGTGTCTCTACAAAAGGTAAGGATTGAGTATCGGTCAAAAAATCTTTATTACCGCCACTGATGAACACCGGCGGATAAGCATTTGAAATATGCTGGATCGGGGAAATCTGCTTTAAAAATTCGACATCATCTTTCTGGTCGCCCGTATAAGCCTGTACCAGATTATAAACGCCCCATTCGACCATTTTGATTTCATCCGGTGCTTTTTGCACAAAGGCCTGTAGATCGTAAATACCACAATGCAAAATCAAGCCTTTGAGCTGCATTGGCTGAATATTTGGACTGAAATTGGATTGTTGTGAAAACTCTGGATTGGTCAACAACGCGGCATAATGACTGGCCAGATTGGCACCGGCAGAATCTCCGGCTAAATACAGTTGTGCTGCATCAATGTAGTAGTTCTCGGCATGCGTGTTGATAAATGCCAACGCCTGATTAATTTGCTGAAGTTGACTCGGATAAGTCACCTGCGGCGCAAACTGATATTGTACAGAAATCACGTTATAGCCTTGCGCCGCCAATAGCTTAAAATAGCCGCGGGCATGTGCCTTGGAACCTGAAATCCAGCCACCGCCATGAATCCAGACAATGGTCGGTCTCGGGCCTAGATTCTGAATATTCTGCGGTTGATATAGATCGAAGCTTAAATCCTGTAGCGGCTGGTACACGATATTGTTCTGTACCCGAACAGTTTCAGGAGCATAACGATCCATCACTTTTTGTTGTAGGCCCGTGGTCATATTGAAGGCACTGGCAATTAGCCTGCTATTTTGTACGGTATTCTGACAGCCCGCTAACATCATCGAGCTGACCAGCACAAGATTTACCGCGATATATCTCACAATTTCAATTTCCCTATATTGACAAAAATCAAGCGCAGGCAGTTTAACTGAAATGCTCAAAAACCAAAAACTTAATCCAGTTCGTTCTGGCAGCAGAGGTGAAAATCCCCAGTTTTTTGCTCGGATTTATTTGCCCATTTCTTTACAGTTTTATGTGAATAATAGTTGTAATTTAATGAGTTTTTTCATTTTTTTAGGTTTTGCAATTGCACCTGTAGAGTCACTGTGCTATCAATGAATCAGAAGCGAACAATAAACATTTGGAGTAAAAAAATCATGGCCTATCAGCATATTTTAGTTCCGGTAGACGGCTCAGAAATTTCTTTTTCCGCAGTACGACATGCTGCAAAAATTGCCAAAGCATTTGGTGGCCAGCTTTCCCTGATCAGCCTGATTGCAGAAGATCCTTTTACTGAAGCTGATTTCTATTACAGCTCATCTATCATGAAGGAATATTTTGTACAGGCGCATGCCAATGCCAAAAATGCCCTGAAAGAAGCCACTGCGATTGCAGCGACTGAAGGTATTGAAGCTCAGTCACGGATCGTCACAGGTCTGGTCAATGCCGAACACATTGCCAAAACTGCTGATGAAGTAAAAGCAGATCTGATTGTTATGGGTTCTCATGGCCGTAAAGGCTTCCAGAAAATGATTCTGGGCAGCTTTGCACAGGATGTTTTAGGTGCCAGTGAAATTCCGGTTCTGATCGTGAAAAAATAATCAAAGCTTTGCGTATCTTCAAGGTGCGCATTACTCGGTTTTCTATATTTGATTTCAAACCAAACCGTACGTTATGGAGATTCACCCACCTAACCCCTATTCTCCTTACTGCAATAATAAATATCAGGAAGCACCATGAATAATTATGATCATCTTCTCGTAGCACTCGATGAGTCCTCGATTTCCTATGCTGCCGCAGAACATGCCCTCGAACTGGCCAAAGTATTTCATAGCCATGTCACCTTACTCAGTGTCATTGCGGTTGACCCTTTTAAGGGCGTAGATTTTTATAAAGTTGCTCCAGCAGTCACAGATTACTTTATGCATGCAGAACAAAATGCGCTTGATCGCTTAAATGACCTGAAACAGAGCTTTGTTCGTGAAGGCATACAGGTCACGACAAAAATCCTGCATGGTATGGCACCTTCAGAAGGAATCTTACAGGCTGCAAATGAATCACCGACTGATGTCATTATTATGGGTTCACATGGCCGTAAAGGTTTGCAAAAACTCATGCTGGGCAGTGTCGCTCAGAATGTTCTGGCACTTTCCTCTATTCCAGTACTCATCGTCAGACAATAGGATGCTTGATCAAAGCCTGTATGATACAGGCTTTTAGCGAAGTTTTTGATTTAATTCACTTAAGAAAATTTCAGCATCAAGCTGACTTTGAAATACTTTTTTGTATTCTCCGACCTGCTGAATGGAATGCGGCGTATATTGAATGGAGATTTCAAGTAAGCCATTTTCAGGATTCTTGCTGACATGTACGGCAATAATATGCTGGCTATTTAAATAAAAACCATCTTCAATTTTCACTAACATATCTTGGACAACCTCTAGTAAGCGAATCTGTAGATCCCTTTACCTAGCTTACAGCTTAATAAATAAATACTCTTTTCCGTATAATCATACTGTAACACCCTTTGGTACTTACCTAAGCCTTTAGAGAAATTCAACTGTATTTAAAGCCAGCGTTTGAAATAAACAGGAAATAAAAAACCGGATCAGGTCGATCCGGTTTTTTATGAATATTGATGTTATACGCTGAGCATACTATTGAGTGTCTCAGACACGTTTTTAGATTTAACCAGTGGTTTTAAGGTTTCAAGCTGTGCTTTCACTTCACTGCGTTGCGGTTCTGCCAAGGTATACCAGCGTGACAATACCTGTAGCAAACGTGAGCCTACAATCGGGTTTTTCTCGTCCAGATATTTCGCCAGACCAATAAAATGCTGTACGCCAAAGCTCCAGGTATTGACTGGGTTGGCATTCAAACCACCACTGACTGCACGAATACAGTTAGGCACCGCCAGATCATAATCTGGATGCTGGGTCAGATACGCAATGGTTTCGTCCGTTGCTTTTGGATGGGCTGCCTGAACCATAAACCATTGGTCTAAAGACAAGGCTTCATCTTCAAAGCGGCTGTAGAAATCGGCTAGAGCTTCTTGTGCTTGTGGTGCATCATTCCAGACCAAGACTTTCAGTGCACCCAAACGTTCAGACATATTCCCCGTGTGATATTGCTCATAGGCTAAATCAAAGGCAAATGCATCTCCCTGACGAGCCATCATCGTGAGCATGATATTTCTTAAAGCACGCACACCCATCGCTTGCGAGAATTCAGATTGCAGATCAGGATCCAGATTGAGATAAGTTTCTTTCGCTGTTTCACCAAAGGCACGTGCCAAAGTATGCAGCAAAGCCTCACGCTTTTCCTGAATCATGACCGGATTATAATCCTGATCAATACGGCTACCTAAATAACCTTCCGACGGTACATCAAACAAACGTGATGCCAACAGCGGATCTTTCTCAATCACATCCGGCAAGGTATTAAGCATGGCCTCGATATAAATTTCTGCAGGCTGATCATCCAGCAAGATACGCTCGAGTAAAGTTTGAGTTGCTTGCCACTGGTTAAAACCATTCGTTTCATATTGCAACAGGAAAGCCAGTTCTTTTTCTGAATAGTCAAAGTCCAGATTCACTGGTGCAGAGAAATTACGCAGCAAGGACACTACCGGTTTTGCTGTCACACCGCTAAATTCGATCGTGGCTTCATCCTGATCAAACAGATATACCCCATCTTTGACGCCATTTTCAAAGAGTGCCTCAGAGTTCAGCGTTAACTGCTCACCGCTTTCAGCATCAAACAATGCCAAAGCGACTGGAATGGGTACGGCTTTCAGATTTGGATATTTAGGATGGGTTTTCAGGCTTTGTTTCAAGCTGAGGCGATAGATTTGTGTCTCTACATCATATTCAGCTTTTGCTTGAAGTTTAGGTGTACCCGGCTGATTGTACCAGGTCAGGAAGTTTGAAAGCTCCACACCTGAACCTGCTGTCAGTGCAGCCACCCAATCCTCAACTGTTACTGCTTGACCATCATGACGGCGGAAATATTCATCGGTTCCTTGACGGAATTTTTCCTTACCGAGCAAGGTCGCCATCATGCGGTTAATTTCAGCCCCTTTTTCATAAACAGTGGCAGTATAGAAGTTGTTAATTTCTACAAAATGATCTGGACGCGGCGGATGTGATAGCGGCCCTGAATCTTCCGGGAACTGATGTGCTTTCAGAACTGCTACATCATCAATACGTTGTACCGCAGCCGACTGTAAATCTTCCGAGAAAGATTGGTCACGGAATACAGTCAGGCCTTCTTTCAAACACAGCTGGAACCAGTCACGACAGGTAATCCGGTTACCGGTCCAGTTATGAAAATATTCATGCGCAATGACTGACTGCACCCGCATGATGGCGGCATCAGTGGTGTACTCTTCATCGGCTAGCACGCATGAAGTATTGAAGATATTCAGACCTTTATTTTCCATGGCACCCATGTTGAATGCACTGGTCGCCACAATCATGTAATTATCCAGATCATAAGGCAGACCATAATGCTCTTCATCCCAGCGCATAGAATGTTTGAGCGCTTCCATGGCGATCTTGCATTTTGGAATATCTTTTTCTTCTGCGTAGATTTCCAGAGCTACATTGCGGCCTTCCGATGTGACATAGGAATCTTTCATCACTGCCAAGTCACCAATGACACAGGCGAACAAATAGCTCGGTTTCTTGGTCGGATCCTGCCACACGGCATAGTGACGATTTTCATCCACTTCACCGGTTTCTAGCAGGTTACCATTTGCGAGCAAGACCGGATATTTCTTGTCTGCCTCTACACGTGTGGTAAAGACCGACAACACATCAGGACGGTCTGGATAGAAAGTAATTTTACGGAACCCTTCTGGTTCATTTTGGGTCACAAACAGATCTGAACTGGCCTGATATAAACCTTCCAGCATAGTATTACTTTCAGGATGGATTTTAACCACAATTTCAAGCGACACTTGATCAGGCGCATTGGCAATGACCAGTTGTTCAGCATCAAGACTGTAGTCAGTTGCATTCAGGGTTTGACCATTTAACTGAATCGATTGCAGTTCCAGATCTCGTCCGAGCAAGACCAGATCACCGGCAGTTTGACGCTGCATCTGCAGTTTGCTGCTGACCAGCGTATGATCCGCATAGACCTGAATATTCAGCTCGATAGAATCGACGATAAAGGAGGGTTTTTGGTAGTCTTTTAAATAAATGGTTTGATCCGCTTCGATCACCGGGTTTGCCGCAATATTCATGTCCTGTCCTAATCTTTATCTTATTCGACATTGTTCATGTCAAAATCATACGCCAAGTTTTAAACGCTGTCTGTGCATTTGTATTGTTCGCTCTAATATGGGCATTGTACGCACCACTTTCAATGCATTTTGCCTAATTGTGCAGCATTCGATTAAGCTTAAGAAATATCTATGCCAAATAAACAGCCAGAATCATAATTTCTTACATTATTATAAATATTTGATTTAAAGATATATATTGATATCCAAATTACACTTCACAAATACAGATTAAAAAATAAGCACACTTCTTGCTAGAGTTAAGCTGTATTTCCCCGCCCTTAAAATTAAAGAATAATGATAACCATGAGGTGAGCCATGTACTTAAAAAAACATATTGTACGAATGGAAAATATCAAAACCCTGCAAACACTGGATCAGGCCAATATTGACCATAAAGTCATTGCACTCTTGATGAGCTGTGAAGGTATTCCTCTTCAGGCACATGAAGTGACTGCCATTCTCAACAGCTACGATGCCCTCGGTACCAAGAAAGTTCCATCTAAAAAAGTTCAAGCCTTAATTCACGCCAAACATCGCGGACAACAAGACGAAACCTTACCATGCCCAGTCTAAAACCCGTCATTTCATGTTTTTAAGATCAGAGCTACTTCGGTAGCTCTTTTCATGTGCGCGTATATTTTTTGCTGACGTAAAATAGCATCAGTCAACTACATTTGCCTCGCATCAGCGGTGTATAATCAAATGCCCGTCCATTCTAAAGTTGCTCGCGCCCATGGTATTCAGTGTTCTGCAAAAACAGCTTGATGAAAGCACCCACTGCCCGCTATGTAAGGCATCGATGTATTGGATTGAGGCGGAACAGTATGATCAGGAGATGAGTTACCATGAATGCAGCCATTGCCAGCATCAGCTTCATCCGGATCAAAAAAATAATTGTTATTGCGCACAGTGTCTGGCCCAACGTAAACGCATGCTCAAGGAAGTCCGTTTACAGGAAAATCGTCTCTATCATAAAAAACAGGACCGGCCAGTTCCTGAGCTCAATCAGCTCAGTTTTATCAATAAACTGTTTCTACTTTCGATTTTAGATGAACAAGTACAGGAATATAGCCAGCACCGCGAATATATCGACTGGCATCAAATTCGCTATTTTTCCATCAGTCCGAACTATCTGTTTCAACATGGTCTGGTCAAAAATATGCTCAGAGAACAGATTTTAATTCCCAAAGATGTGCAACAGGAAAATCAGCACTATTATATTAATGTACGTCTGGATGGCTATTCTGAACCGAGCCTGTTCAGCATTACCCAGCAACTACGCAACTGGTTTTATCAGAACCTGAGTCAAGGTGTGCCTTTTAAAAGTGCAGATGAAGTCAAAGATGCCCTGTATTGTCTGCTATATGAGGAGATCATTCAGTTTGCGCAATTTTACTGTCGTAGCTGGAATGTGCAGATTGCCGGAAATCAGAGCTTTCAGACCTTTTGCTATCGCCTTTTAGATGTCTTGGCAGTGGGGCAGATTTATTATCTGGTACAGACCGCACTGGAATATCTATATAAGCAAAAAGCGCTTAAGCCACGCAATGAAAATTTTATTAATACCAATCTGCTGAAAAAAACCTTACAACAGTATCGGGAACGTTCTGTCACGGAAAAATGGGAAACCTCTACCCTGCCACGCCCGCCACAACTGGCCTTCAGCAAGATGAGTGAAATCCTGTTTTATCGCTTCCTGGGTTATGATGAGAATATTTTCTTTCAGCCGGTCTGGCGCTCATGGCATAAAATTGAACCGCGCCTGAAATTTTATTCGCAGAAACGTTGTATGCACTGCGGTTCACAGGAACTTTCGGTGGATTATGATGCCAGTGACTATGTCAGCCTGTTCTGCCGTAGCTGTAAGCATCAGGACCATTATTTTACCCGCTGAGCGAAGATACGACTTAGATTCCTTTTTGACAGATGATCATTATGAATACTTCTACGCAAGCACTACAGCACACGCTTCTGGATCAAATCTGCGAGGCATGGTTAAAGTTACAGCAACATCAGCCATTGGTACATATCATGACCAATGCCGTGGCCAGTAATTATGTGGCCAATGTGGTGCTGGCTGCCAATGCTTCCCCCGCCATGATCGATAATCCTTTTGAGGCCGAAAGCTTTGCCAAAATTGCAGCTGCGATCAATCTCAATCTGGGTACACCGACCACCGAACAAGTACAGGCCATGCACATTGCTGCGGAAACGGCACATCGTCTGAAAAAACCATGGGTACTGGATCCGGTTGGTTATGGAACGGTACTGCATTGGCGCTCGAATACGGTAGATCAGTTACTCAATTCCCATCCGACAATTTTACGGGGCAATGCCTCTGAAATTGGTGCTTTGGCTGGCAAGCGGATCGAATCCAAAGGTGTGGACAGTACCATCAATAGTGCCGATGTTTATTTACAGGCACAAAGCTTATTGGCGCATTGTGACTGTGTCGCGATTTCCGGCGAATCTGATTACATCATTTCCAGAGATTATCCGGTAATACAGGTATCAGGCGGATCATATTTACAACCGCGAGTCACGGCCACCGGTTGTGCACTTGGTGCACTGATTGCAGCCTATAGTGCTGTAAGTTCTCCCGCAATCGCGGCACTCGCTGCACATGTGCATTTTGCAATTGCAGGTCAACGGGCTTTTGAACGTGCGCCACAACTTGGCAGTTTTAATATGGCTTTTCTGGATGAAGTCCATCAACTTAATACTGAAAGCATCCGACAATACGCCAACTTTCAAATTTTGCCGGGAGCAGTTTAGTTTGCTAGCAGCTTTAAGGGGTGTTTGCAGATTGGTATAGACCTGACACCCCATTTTTAGCTGTACATCGCTCACATCTTCTACTAATTTCTGAAGAGATATAGGTTGTTTCCGAATCCTACGCTGAAACTATTTTGAGCATGATCGGTGGTTAACTGAACAGGCTTCATATAACTTAATGTAATTTATCTACCGATTTTCACCAAAGAGATCAAAATTTTGTTTGATCTGTTTTTGCATGATCCCAGCTGAAATCATGTGAATTATAATTTAATTATTCAGCAGGATTTGAATGTTACTTTTAAGCTTTAATTAACAGGCTCTATTGATCAATATCCAGTATGTGATTCTGCTTATGCTGCATTACGAATCTGGCTTTTAGACTTAAAACTCTAGTGCAATATCAAGCCATTCAGCTCAATATCCAACTTGAGTGATAGTCTGCATCGAATGATAAAAAATCTGTCTGAACAATGACCTCACTTTGTTTTTAATAAGGACAATTGAGAAAAGATGCATTAAAAAAGTCAGCTGCCACTAGAGCAACTGACCTTCAAGATTTGAACAAAGCAAGTGTTTAAAACAAGCGTTTAAGCCGCGTAATGAATACTAACTGATTTGATACGATTGCTTTCAATTTCAGTGACTTTGAACTGTACACCTTGATAATCCAATTCAGTACCGACTTCGACCACACTGTTGGTTTTATCCAAAATCAGACCCGCAACACTGATATAACCAGCATCTTCATCAATCAGATCAATCATGCCGAGTTCAAGCTCAAGCTGATACAGATCCAGCATACCTGAAGCGATCCAGTGGGAATCGTCAATTCTGACCAAATCAAGTTGTTCGTCTGCATCCGGGAACTCACCGGCAATGGCTTCAAATACATCTAGTGGTGAGATCAGACCCTGTACATTACCAAACTCGTCGCTCACCAAGACCAAAGAGCCTTTAGAGGTACGCAAAGTATTGATCGCATCAATAACTTTCATCTTTTCAAAGATATAAATTGGACGATGGCGTTTGATCAGGGCTTTTAACTCTTCCGGTTCTTCCAGCACATCCAGTAATTCCTTGGCACGTACGATGCTAATCACCTTATCCAGGCTGCCACGACATACCGGAAACAGGCTGTGGGGAACAGATAGAATTCTTTCACGGATCTGTTCCGGGCTATCCTCTAGATCGACCCATGAAATCTGACTGCGCGGTGTCATGATCGAAGCGACTGAACGCTCTGCAAGGGTCAATACCCCGCCAATCATGTAACGTTCTTCATCTGCAAAGGCTTCTTGAGCTTCATTTTTGTCAGTATCAGTGGTTTCCAGCTTGCCGCCCATTAACTTCAAAATGGAATCAGCCGTACGATGACGCAAAGGAATCTTAGATTCATGCTTTGCTGCATTACGCTGGCCGAACTGGTTGAACGCTTCGATCAAGATCGCGACACCAATACCCGAATAGATATAGCCTTTTGGAATGTGGAAACCAAAACCTTCTGCAATCAGACTGATACCAATCAAAAGCAGGAAGCTTAGACACAGAATCACCACGGTTGGATGACGGTTTACAAAACTGGTCAATGGTTTCGATGCCAGTAGCATTACACCCATCGCAACAATCATTGCAGCCATCATGACGTAAATATTGTCGACCATACCAATTGCAGTAATCACTGAATCTAAAGAAAATACAGCATCTAAAACCACAATTTGGGCAACAACAGCAGTGAAACTTGCATAAACCACCTTAGTGGTCAATTTGACTTCAGGCTTACCTTCTATCTTTTCATGTAACTCTGTGACGGCTTTATACACCAAGAACAAGCCACCAAATAACAAGATCAAGTCCCGACCAGAGAAGGTCCAGTCAAACAGGGTGATCAGCGGCTGAGTCAAAGTGACTAGCCAAGCAATGGCAAACAACAGGCCCAGACGCATCAATAATGCGAGTGAAAGACCGATGACACGAGCTTTATCACGTTGTTCAGGAGGAAGTTTTTCAGCCAGAATGGCAATAAAGACTAGGTTATCAATACCTAAAACGATTTCAAGAATAATAAGAGTAATTAAACCTACCCAAATTCCGGGATCTAATAAAAATTCCATTAGAGAACTACCCCGTTCGAGTAAGCTAGAAATAGAGATGGAAGATCAACGCACGGCGAGGGATCCATTAAATTTAACCTATGTAACTTAAGACCATTCCATTATGCATAAACTGAGTATTTTGTAATGTATTAATTTATAAAAAAATTACATGATTATGATTTTCCTTAGACTTTTTTCATTAATCAGTGTGTATAAAACGTATTAAACTTAATTTTTTCTTCACAAATTATTTTACTTTAATTAAAAATATGCATAATTACCATTCATTAGCTCAACCACTTTTAAAGTGAACTAAAAATTCAGCCATCAAATATATACCGATTAAAAAAGCAATCAGTTAAAATAGGGCTTGAATTTTTTGATGGGGAAATTCCTCCGCATAACTGCATAGATCCATCAGCAAAATTGTCTGGTTGATTAAAATCAGAGTGATTGCATTTTGGCCGATAAGCGAATCATGCTGTCGAATGACAAACGATTGCGGAAAATGATTCCGCCTCAGAAATATACAATTAAGTATTAATTTTACACAAAATATTATTGCCTTTCATCCGATTTAAAATGGCCATTCTCTGTCCTGAATCAGCGCATATGCAGAACTGCTCGACTTCTGGGGCTATTAAGAAAAACTAAAAAGTGCAATCTCTTTAACATTTTTAAAATAAAGGTTGAAACATGCATAAACTTTTTCATAAAATGGACGGGCCCTAGAAAAATAAATACAAGGAACATTTCATGACTAAGAAATATGCAAAATTTTTACCGTGTACGGAAGAATTTAATTTAGAAAACTTTCCCTATTATTGGGTTACTCAGGTTCATGCTCAATATGTACTTAATGTCGATCACGCACTTAAAAAATATGGTGTCGACAATTCGCGCCGCCGTATCCTTCTTGCCTTAAAATCCAAACCGCATGCGAGTGTATCCGACTTATCAGAGATGGTCGTATCTAAAATGTCGACCACCACTAAAATTGTTTATCGCTTAAAAGATGAGGGTCTGGTTGAGACTTATTCATGTGAAGATGATGCACGAATTACCCGGGTATTTTTGACCGAAAAAGGCATGCAAATGACACATAAGATCAATGATCTGACCAATATAGTACTAGAGCAGTCATTTGAAGGCTTGACGCCTTTGCAAATTGAAAAAACCATGGAAAGTTTACGTCATATTTTTAAAAACCTGGCTCGTTAAAAGCCCTACTTTTTATTTTTAAATAGACGCTGGCGAATTGGCATACTTTCAATAATAAATAATTCACCGGAGCTTTCTAAGAATCAAAAAAGTTCAGTTGTGGGCTGGCTTTTTTGATTTTTTCTTTGGGGACATGTGAACATTCAAACTCTTCTTCCGGAAAGCCGTGTACAAAACTCCGAATATCCGGATGACTCAGTGTCAGCCATTCTTGTAGTCGCTCATGCGGAATCACGATCACCGAACGTTTGATGTTTCCAAGCTCATGAAATTCTTTCATCATCGGATGGTCAATGGCATCCATGGTGATCATGCTGGCAGATCGTACAATTTCCCCTTGTACTCGTGTAATCTCATATACTGCCGCAATAAAAGTCGCCTGACCATCTTGACGTCTTATACCCCAACGCTGTGGTTTATTGTCAAAATATTTGGACTCATAAAACTCGGCAACAGGAATGACCCCAAAATGACATTTGGCAGTGGCTTCGGCAAAGGTTGGCTTTTGCAATAAAGTTTCATTTCTGGCGTTATAGGTCTTGGTAGCTATACTTTTATCTTCTGCCCATTTTGGAATCAGGCCAAAATTTACCGACCGCCATTCCAGTCCTTGAGCTGAATGAAATAACAGCGGTGTAGCATAATTGGGATAGACCTCTTCCGGATATTCAAAGGGAATTTCGGGCAACCCCAGATTATGCAATTGTTCTAAGCTTAAAGGTTTAAAGTTGGCACACATGGCGGATTAATGTAAATCATTCGACCACTCGATTATAACCTGATGTCTGAGCCAAACCTGTAATATTGATATAGATTTGAGTATCATGAATTCGGTATGGTAAACCAGTGTGTCCGGGTAAACTCCTCAAAAATCCAGCGACCATTAAAACGTCCGAGTCCTGAGTTTTTCTCGCCGCCAAAGGGTGCATTAGACTGATCTGCAACACTGATCCCGTTAATATGGGTCATGCCAATATCCAGTTGTGCCGCAAAAGCGCTGCCGCGTTCGATATTTGATGTACAGACTGCACTGGACAAACCGAACTCTGTTGCATTGGCCAGATTTAAAGCATGGGCCTCATCACGTGCTTTTAAGATCGGTAAAATCGGACCGAAGCTTTCTTGTTGTGCTAAATCAGAATCGGCTGCGACGTTAATGAAAATATGCGGATAGACCAGATTTCCTTCAATTCCGCCCTCATATACCAGCTGTGCGCCCTGCTCGCTGCCTGTCTGAATGATCTGTTGATGCTTTTTGACCTGACTCCGATTAATGATCGGCCCGATGATGGTATCTTCCAGATTCGGATCGCCCACTGGAATCATTTTGACCCGATCCAGAAGCTTATCCACATAAGCATCATGAATAGATGCATCGATAACAACCCGATTGGTGCTCATGCAAATTTGTCCCTGATGCATAAAACGCCCCATCAAGGTCAGTTCAACCGCCAGATCAAGGTCGGCATCATCCAGAATCACCAAGGGTGCATTGCCGCCCAGTTCCAGTGCCAAACGTTTGATTCTGGAACTGGCCAGAGCTTTACTGCCGACACTTTTCCCCACTTCAGTCGAGCCGGTAAATGAAATCATTTTTGGCACTGAATGCTCGACAAAATAATCCCCGATTTCACTGCCAGCACCGGCAATAATATTCAATGCACCCGGAGGCAAACCGGCTTCTTCAAATAATTTCCCGATTAATGTACCGCCAGTCACCGGCGTATCACTGGCTGGTTTCAAGACAACCGTATTGCCACAGGCAATCGCTGTCGCCACTGAACGCAAGGACAGATGAAATGGAAAGTTCCATGGGCTGATGACTGCAATCACGCCTAAAGGTTTACGCAAGACCAAACTTTTCCGTACTGGATCTTTGCTTTCGAGCTGTTCAGTTTTCAGCTGATCTGGAAATGCCAGACTTTCGTGAATAATCCCCAAGGCAGCATCTACCTCAAGGCCGGCTTTAATGCGCGTACTGCCTGATTCAATAATCAGCCAGTCAATGATTTCTGCACGGCGCTGCTGAATAATATTAATTAAATTTTGCAATACTGTTTTACGGACTTCAATGGAATTCAAAACACCCTGTTGAAAAGCCTGTTCTGCTGCCGTATACGCACTGTCTACATCGACAGAGCTGGCAGCTGCAAGACTCATAATTTCGGTTTGGGTAAAAGGATTGATATTTTTTATGATTTTGGTTGAAGTTCCATGTTGCCACTGACCATGAATAAACTGCTGGTCTAAGTCCTGATATACCGTCATCATTTTATTGTTCCTCGCAAGCTTTGCTCCACTTTAAGAGTTCAACTGAAAAATTTCTAGTCAGAAAGACAGCTGCTTACCATTAGACAATAAAAAAGCCTCCGAAGAGGCTTTTTTAAGTTAGACGGGATTAGTCACCTGTATAACCTTTTAACTTTAAACGTGCTGCATGTAAAAGTGGCTCGGTATAACCTGATGGCTGTTCACCACCTTTAAAGATCAGGTCAGACGCTGCCTGGAATGCAATATTGTTGGCAAAGTCTGCAGACATTGGCGTATACAACGGATCATTGGCATTTTGCTGATCTACAATTTTCGCCATACGCTGCATCACTTCTTCTACTTGCTCACGGCTTACCACACCATGACGCAACCAGTTCGCCACGTGCTGTGAAGAAATACGTAGAGTCGCACGGTCTTCCATTAACCCGACATCGTTGATATCGAGTACTTTAGAACAACCTACACCTAAGTCTACCCAGCGAACCACATAACCCAAGATCCCCTGACAGTTATTTTCAAGTTCTTTGGTTTTCTCTTCTTCAGACCAGTTAGTGTCTGTTGCTAATGGTGGCGTTAACAAGTCATCTAGTGACAAGGCTTCAGTTGCCAATAACTCTTGCTGACGATCCGCAACATTAATCTGATGATAGTGAATCGCGTGAATTACCGCACCTGTTGGTGATGGCACCCATGCACAGCTCGCACCTGCTTCCGGATGTTCAGTTTTGGTTTTATACATGTCGAGCAACATATCTGGTTTTGGCCACATGCCTTTACCGATTTGCGCTTTGCCACGTAAACCTGCTTGCAGACCGATCATCACGTTACGGTTTTCATAAGCCGGGAACCAGATCTGACCTTTGACTTCGCCTTTACGTACGAATGGGCCTGCTTCCATAAAGGTATGGATTTCGTCACCGGTACGGTCCATGAAGCCTGTATTGATGAAAATAGTACGGTCTTTGGCTTGTGCAATACAGTTCTTCAGGTTTACAGAAGTACGGCGCTCTTCATCCATAATCCCGATTTTTAAAGTTTTTGCAGGCAAACCCAGTACCTGTTCCGCACGTTCAAACAATTCAACGGCAAATGCCACTTCTTCAGGACCATGCATTTTTGGTTTAACGATATACATTGAACCTTGACGCGAGTTCTTGATGGTATTTTCACCTTTGATGTCGGCAAAAGACAACAATGGTGTAATCAAGGCATCCATGATGCCCTCAAAAATCTCTGCACCATCGACCAAAATGGCAGGGTTTGTCATCAAATGACCGACATTACGCAGCAACATCAATGAACGACCATGAACCTTGGTTTCACCACCTTCCACATTTTTGAAAGTACGGTCTGCATTCAGTGTACGGGTAACTGTTTTACCATTTTTCTGAATGGACTCTTCTAAAGTGCCTTTCATCAGACCTAACCAGTTACGATAGCCTTCCACTTTTTCTTCAGCATCAACCGCTGCAATCGAGTCTTCCAAATCCTGAATGGTGGTAACTGCAGCTTCAAGAACTACGTCTTTTACGCCAGCGGCATCAGTCTGGCCAATCGGGCTCGTTGCATCAATTTGCACAATAACGTGCAGACCGTTATTTTTAAATACGATTTCAGTCGGTGCTGACGCTTCGCCATTGAAGCCAACAAATTTAGCGCTATCCGCAACAGTCGTTGTAGAACCATCTTTTAATGTTACAACCAGTGCGTTGCCATCAACTGCATATTGAGTTGCGTCTGCGTGTGAACCTTGTGCCAATGGGAAAGTTTCGTCAAGGAAGTTTTTCGCAAATGCGACAACTTTCTCACCACGTTTCGGGTTATAGCCTTTACCTTTTTCCGCGCCATCTTCTTCAGAGATCACGTCGAAACCATAAAGTGCATCGTAGAGAGAACCCCAACGTGCGTTGGCTGCGTTGAGGCAGTAACGTGCATTACGTACCGGTACCACCAGCTGTGGGCCGGCCAATACGGCAATTTCTTCGTCTACATTTTCAGTGCTGATTTGAAAATCTTCTACTTCTGGTAACAAGTAGCCAATTTCAGTCAAGAAAGCTTTGTAAGCTTGTAATTCAAATGTGTTATTGCGGTGCCATTCATCGATTTTCGCTTGAATGTCATCACGCTTAGCCAAAAGTGCTTTATTTTTAGGGCTAAGATCAACAACGACTTGTTCAAAGTTTTTCCAGTAAGTTTCACTATCCAAACCAGAACCTGGTAGTGCTTCATTTTCGATAAAATCGTAAAGTTCTTTAGCAATCGCTAACTTGCCTTTTTGAATACGTGCAGTCATTGTCTTTCCTGATATTGCTACTTTTTATACAAGAGATTCTAGTATACCGATTAAAATCTAGCTGAATAGTATTATCAAATTGCTAAATACTGAGCATTTTTCATAATATGAGTACCCTCATAAACATATCAGACGTCGCTCAGCCGCATTGAGATATCATTCTGCTAAATACCCTAATGACAGTGTATAAAGTTTTCGAAATGTAGAAATTAGACTTAAGTTCAGATTTTCGAGTAAAAATTATGCATTCTAGTTATACACGATCATATTTAGATCAAGATTAAGCCATGTTTGGCCCTAGTTGTCGATCAATTACCTGCTTATTTTTATAAAAAAGCGCCAGTCAATGACCAGCGCTTTTATTCTGCTTCCTACTCACTCGAGATAGTTTTCTGAATCTGACGATGTTCAGAATTCAGATATTCATCCGACTGCATTTCCAGTAAACGTGAACGCGTCCGTTCAATTTCAAAGACCAGTTTTTCACCTTGGTAAATATCAATAATATTGTCTTCCGAGGTCAATAACAGTTTGACACCACGGTCATAGAACTCATCGACCAGATAAATAAAACGGCGCGTCCCATCATTGAGGAAATCGGTCAGGTGCGGCACATTACTGACTAAAACCGTATTATAAATATTGGCAATTTCAATAAAGTCAGCCGGGCTACGTGGTTTTAGACACAGCTCAGAAAACTCGCACCACAATACATCTTCGGTATGTGACACAGTTTCCACAATACGGTTATTGATGATAATCGGCTCTTCAGAGCAGGGTTGCGTCTGAGTCAAAGCACTGAAACGTTGCGCAATCCAGTTTTTATGATCATGGGTTAATGGGAATTTGAATAACTGCGCCTGTTTTAATACGCGTAAACGGTAATCGACGCCGGCATCGACGTTTAACACCACACAGTTTTTCTTGACCAGTTCAATCGTCGGCAGGAAACGGTCACGATGAATCCCGTTTTTATACAAACCGTCTGGGGCAATGTTCGAAGTTGCAACCAAAGTAATCCCGCGTTCAAATAGTTTCTGGAACAGATCACTCAGAATCATGGCATCGGTGACATTGGATACAAAGAACTCATCGAAACAGATAATCACCGCGTCTTTATAAATCTGATCCGCGACCAGATCCAGCGGATTACGCTGCCCAGAGAGCTTATTTAATTCACGATGCACATGCTGCATAAAGTGGTGAAAATGCATCCGGGTTTTACGGCGAAATGGAATCGAATCATAAAACTGATCCATTAACCAGGTTTTGCCACGACCCACACCACCCCACATATACACGCCATTGGGAGAAGTCTGACGGCGAAAACGGCGAAAGGCTTTTTTCGAGGCCTTAAAACGCTGAATCAATTCCAGCCAGACACGATTCAGTTCATGTACTGCCATTGCCTGTGCATCATCAGGCATAAACTGTCCCGAAGATATTGCTTGTGCATAACGTTCTGCAGGAGAAATCGGACTAAAGGCGGTGCTGTGCTGTGAATTAAAATCGGACATAGAGTTTCGTACTATTTGGGATCAATTTAATTATAGCGGAGTTTAATCAACACACTATAACACTTTGGCATAAACAAGCTTAGGCTATTTCACATATTGCCGAGGGCTTTGCCCAAACCAGCGTTTAAAGGCATGGTTAAAAGCAGCCGGCTCGGAATAGCCCAACAACTCTGCAATCATTTCAATTGAATACTGTTTATATTCAATCAATCGCAAAGCCTTATCTTTAATAATGTCTTCGCGAATTTGTTTATAACTGGTATCACACTGCTGTAACTGATGCCGCAAGGTTCGCTCCGGAATATTTAGCGCCTGCGCAGTTTCGGCCATGCTCGGCATCAAACCACTTTGTATTTCCAGATAATCCTGAACGCGCTGCACCACTGTCGGTGTCTGCTCATCCTGTTGCAAACGTTGCAATTCAGCAAAACACTTGGCTTCATACAGCGCAAAGGTCACCGTATCCGCAGACGGAATTTTAATATCCAGAACTGCTTCATCAAACCAGAATGCCGCACTTGGTGCATCGAACTGAACCTGTGTCCCATAATAATCATGATAGACCTTTAAGGTATTCGGCTCTTGCGGATGGGCAAATGGTAACTCGATCCGTAAATCAGGTTTGGACAAGCCCATCATTTTGTAGATATCACGGATAAACTTGAAAGTTCCCGAAATCTCCGCCTGTGCCAGCAACACACCCAGACCATCTTCCAGATTTTTCGGTCGATAACACAACGCGCTATGATGCTCGCTTTGTTGCAAACCCAATTGTCCTGTCAAATGCGTCAACTGTTGAAAGCGGATCACCTGATGCAGCGCATCACGTACCGTCGGACTGGTAACCAGTAACATCAACAACGGACCATAACCTGCCAATGCATAATGCTGGCCAATCAATAATCCCTGTTCAGCTTCGATTTCCTGCCCTACGACCTTAAGTACATCATGTTCCAGACTCGGATGAATAATCGAGCCAGGATCAAAGGCATCGACACGCAGTCCAATGTTTTGCAGCTTCTGATCGACGTCTATGCCCGCCTTGCGCATCCCTTGAATCAAATACATCAGACTGAGAACAGAACGTTTCATAACCATACAAATACAATGTGATAGTCTTAGTTGTACTATAAAAATAAGTGTACTGCTATTGCCGTTTAGATCAATTTTAGGTCTAATCTTTTATCAGTGAATGATGATAATAATCTCTTATTAAAATAAGCAAGGAATGCAATGATGCTGGAAAATACAAGTGCCACCCGCTCGCCACCCTTTACCAAAGTCGCCATTATTGGCGCCGGTTTTGGCGGTATTGCCATGGCAATACGTTTACAGCAGCAAGGCATCCATGATTTTATTCTGCTGGAAAAAGGCCATGAATTTGGTGGAACCTGGCGAGACAACCAGTACCCTGGCGCAGCCTGTGATGTGCAGTCACATTTATATTCCCTCTCATTCGCTCCGAAAAGTAACTGGTCAAAACGCTATGCCGAAGCACCCGAGATATTTTCCTATATTCAGGATCTGGTAAACGATTATAAGCTGCGTGCGTTCTGCCGCTTAAATACTGAAGTCCTTTCAGCGCATTACCAGGCAGAGCGCTGTCTGTGGCAATTGCAGTTACAAGATCAAAGTATCCTGGAAGCCCAATTTGTCATATTTGCTTCAGGGCCTTTACATATTCCCCAGATTCCACCTATCCCCGGTATTGAGAAGTTTCAAGGGAAAGTCTTTCATTCTGCACAATGGGATCATGCTTATGATTTAAATGGCAAAAATGTCGCATCGATTGGCACAGGTGGCAGCGCCATTCAATATGTTCCGGAAATTGCCCCACAATGCAAACAACTCTATGTCATGCAACGTACTGCAGCCTGGATCATTCCTCGCGATGAACGTGTCTATCACCCTCTCGAAAAGACACTATTTGAAAAATATGACTGGTTCCGAAAACTGCACCGTGCCCGCTTATATTGGTCAAATGAATCGCGGGTCATCCCCATCGTTAAACCCGGAATCATGAAATACACCCAGAAACTGGCAGAACTGTTCATCAAATACCAGATTAAAGATCCTGAGTTAGCTCAAAAACTCACTCCGGATTACATCATGGGTTGTAAACGTATTCTGGTTTCCAATAGCTATTTCCCGACTTTTAACCGCAGGAATGTAGAACTGGTGACTGAAAAGATTCAGGAACTTACTGAAAATAGCATCATTACCCAAGATGGTCAGGAGCGGCCAATTGACTGTCTGATTTATGGCACCGGGTTCATTACCGATCCACGCATCTATATGAAGAATTTTCAATGTACTGGGCTGGATAATCTACAGCTCAATGAGGTCTGGAAACAGGGGGCTGAAAGTTATTATGGAATTTGCATGAAAGGTTTCCCAAACCTGTTTCAATTACTGGGCCCAAATACCCTATTGGCACACAACTCTGTGATTTTTATGATTGAGGCACAAGTTGACTATATCTTGCAGCTCATGCAGCGGGTCGATCAATCACATAGCGATGCCATTATGGTCAAAGAGCAGGCGCAAGATACATTTAATCAGCAGGTGCAACATATGTTTGAACAGACCGTATGGCAATCTGGCTGTGTCAGCTGGTATCAGCAGGAAGGTGGCAAGAATTTTGCCCTATGGCCGACTTATACCTGGAAATACTGGCTGAAAACCAAGAAACCCAATACCGCAGATTATCGATTATTCAATAAAGTTAGCTAAAAGCTTTTCACCATCTAGCATCAAGCGATGGCATAATTTAAAGATAATTTTTTCAATCTATTAAACTTATGCAATCGCTTTGGCTCATCTTTCAGCTTCTTCTCTGTTTGGCACTCGGTTTTGCTTTGGCGAAACGGATTCCAGTATCGATGATTAAAATCTGTTTCAAGCTCTTACCTTATTTTAGCTATGTGTTACTGATTGCGATTTCCTTTGAATTCTCACAGCTTGTGGATGAATTACAGCACCCCCTACAGATTCTGAGTACATCCATCAGCATTGCCTTTCTGACATCACTCGGTGCTTTTGCTATTTGCTATTTGCTGTTCAAGTGGGCTGGTTTTCTTCCCAGTTCAGGCAGAGTATCCCTTGATCTGGTAATTAAATCCTTACTGAATATGAGTTATGCTTTTTTGGCACTCGCAGGCGGATACTTTTTACATGCTGGCTTGAGTCTGTTTGATCTGTCCTTACACATTAGCACTTGGCATTTGTTACTGGTATTTATGTTTTTCATTGGTCTAGATCTGGCTTATTCGCCACTGGATCGTTCTTGGTTAAATATCAAAATTCTTCTGGTTCCAATCGGTTGTATCTTCGGTTCATTATTCGCAGTTATGCTCTATTCATTCTGGAACACACAGATTGGCCTGAAAGATTTGATCATGCTGTCACAAGGCTATGGATTTTACTCAATGTCAGGCGTTGTCGTGACCGAGCTTCGAAATGCAGAACTCGGCAGCATTGCACTAATGAATGACCTGTTTAGAGAAATTTTTGCCATCTTACTGATGTATTGTATGGGCTGGAGATATCCAAGATCGGCCATTTCCGCAGCGGGTGCAACTGCAATGGATGTGACTTTACCGATGGTTAAGCAGGCATGCGGTCACGATTTTATTCCGCATGCTATGGTCAGTGGATTTATTTTGTCATTGTTAGCACCAGTCATGGTGAGTGTACTGGCAGCGATTTAATTGCTTTATTGCTTTCTCAATCTCCCTAAGTCTCTCTTTTCTAAAGAGGAACTTTCCTTCCTGACTAAGTTCTAAAGCAGGATTTTAAAACGAAGCACAAGCAAGAAAGGCTGACTAAAAACTTAAATCAATATCACTTAAGGCATCGCCTACTGTTTCAATAACATCCGAAGCAAGGCTGATGGCATCAGATGCCAAACTGACCACATCGATCCCCGCTGTCCAATCTGCTGAGCTTGCCTGCTGTTGTTGCTGTTCTTGTTGCTTAAGCTGTTCCGCCTGTTGAACATTTTGAATCACGTCATTCTGTTCTTTTTCTAATTGTGGTTCAGATGAAGTCATCATTTTTCCTTTTTATTTTATAACCATTTTTTTCAATAGATCTCTTGCGAAAGTTAATTTAAGAGCATCCAATTCACCATTCCAGCAATTAAATTCATTCTTAGACCAAATCGTTTCCGTCTATTTCTATAGCGTTCTGTCAATATCCGAAAATGTTTAAGTTTGCCGTTGATATGTTCAATTGTGATCCTACGCCGACTGATTTCTTGGTTGATCTGTTTTGCTATTTTGGGTAATGATAAATTCTTAGGTTTCTTGATTGGAATGAGTAACTTACTCTTAATCTGATGAAATCCTTTATAGGCTAAATCTGCCATAATACAAGGATAAATGATCATCTCCTTAAAATACTTACGTGCAATCGTCAGATCATGTTTTCTGCCACTTTCGACCTGTATACTTACAATTTGCTTTAGTCTTGGGTTAAAAATGACCTGTGTTTTTAGCGTATGTTTCTTCTTTTTACCGCTATAGAATTTTCTTTGTTTTTTTGGGACGCTCAATCTGTGACTCAGTGACATCAACGATTACATAATCCTCCTCAC
>NZ_VPCG01000038.1:0-27713 GCF_013418355.1 Acinetobacter sp. YH12151
ACATTTGACTTAATTGGCCACCTACGCGCGCTTTACGCCCAGTAAATCCGATTAACGCTTGCACCCTCTGTATTACCGCGGCTGCTGGCACAGAGTTAGCCGGTGCTTATTCTGCGAGTAACGTCCAAGCATCCTGGGTATTAACCAAGAGCTCCTCCTCCTCGCTTAAAGTGCTTTACAACCAAAAGGCCTTCTTCACACACGCGGCATGGCTGGATCAGGGTTCCCCCCATTGTCCAATATTCCCCACTGCTGCCTCCCGTAGGAGTCTGGGCCGTGTCTCAGTCCCAGTGTGGCGGATCATCCTCTCAGACCCGCTACAGATCGTCGCCTTGGTAGGCCTTTACCCCACCAACTAGCTAATCCGACTTAGGCTCATCTATTAGCGCAAGGTCCGAAGATCCCCTGCTTTCTCCCGTAGGACGTATGCGGTATTAGCATCCCTTTCGAGATGTTGTCCCCCACTAATAGGCAGATTCCTAAGCATTACTCACCCGTCCGCCGCTAGGTAAAGTAGCAAGCTACTCTTCCCCGCTCGACTTGCATGTGTTAAGCCTGCCGCCAGCGTTCAATCTGAGCCATGATCAAACTCTTCAGTTTAAAATCAGTAGCACCTTTAAAGGGTGCCAATCTTGGCTCATCAATTTTCTGACAAATATTTCTCAAATAAACTTCGAGTAATTTCTACCATCAATCAATGAAAATAATTTCGATCGATCAACCAGTAAAAATCCACACAAGTTGTTCTTCATAATCTCTTAATGATCTTCTTGCTGATTCGTCACCAGCAAGCTAGGTCGGCTATATTACACTGAATTTCTAAAGTGTCAATCCGTAATTCAAATTAATTTAAACTTATCCAACAAAACCCAATCTTAACATCTCGTGCTAAGTTACTGTTTTATCAGAAGCTTTAATCTTCATCACCGCCGATGGATGTGCATTCTACAGCATTTCAGAGGGCTTGCAACACCTTTTTTAAAACATTTGAAACGTGTGTCTATTTTATAAACCACAAGAATTATAAATAACTGTTTTATATATAAAAAATATTTTCATAAAAATGTTCATTATTTTATTTGGAAATGGCTAAAATGCTTAAATATATGATTTTTATAAATTTTATTAAATTACAAAAACAAAAAGCAGGACTTCTGCCCTGCTTTTTGTACTTAATCTAATCAGATTAGAACTTCATACTGACACGCGCCCAGTAATTACGTCCAATATTATTAAATTGTTCATCAGTTGATAAGCCTGTACCAGATGCCCCCATTTTATTTAAGTGTTCGGTATATGTACGGTCCAATACATTATCGATGCCAACTGATAGATCGACACCCTCGGACAAGTTATAGGTACCGTTTAAAGACAACGTACCGAAACCTGTACTTTTCTTGTTGTCATAGCCAACAATATTGCCTTCACGTTCACTAATGCGATTTTGACCATCAACAATGCGCCAGTAAGCACCTAAAGTATAACGATCTTGGATATAACGAAGATTAACGCGCCCTTCTAAAGGTGCAATTTGTGGCAACGGCATATTGTTGGTGGTGTTTTCACCCCACGCATACATGGCGCTCACATCGGCTTGAATGGCATCGGTAAACTGATAGCCAATTCCTGCTTCTGCACCGGCAATGACAGCATCAATATTTTTAGAATCAGCTGCATTGATCCCATGTCCTGTTTTTTTGTCAGCATCATAATTAATTAAAATATAATCCTGAATTAGACCTGTATATGCAGACACCCAAGAGTTCAATGCACCATGATGATGTTGATAGCCGAGATCAAGCTGTAAAGTTTTTTCATTTTTTAAGTCCTTAAAGGTCGATGGTGCTTGCCCGTTGAGGTCTGTTTTGAATAATTCCCAATAATCAGGTACACGTTCTACATAACCTAATCCGATATACGTTTTGCCGTCATCATGATCAGGATGGGTATTTTCAAAACGAATAAAAGCACTCGGTAAGGTTTCTGTACGCTCAAGGCCACGTTTAACAGCATCAATGCTAACCTGATCGATACGCAGACCACTGACTAACTTATTATCTCCACCCAAGTCATAGCTCAACTCACCAAAACCACCAATCGACTGAAACTCCATGTCTGTCGTAACAGGTGAGTTCATCATTGGCATAGTCGAATGATACATACCTCCGGCATGCTTATTAAGTTGTGAATCTACCCCTGTAATAAGCTGGATGTTTTCCCATTCATTTGTTACCGCTAAGCGCCCATTTAAAGTACGGCGTGTAACCGTCATTGCTTTATCGGGTTCAGCAACATCACGTAAACTAAAATTATCCATCACGTGGTCATTAAAATTGTAGTTGACCTGTGCTTCAATTTTTTTGATTACATCTGTCACATTTTTCTTTTCTACACGTAGACCTAAGCTTTCACGGGCAAACTGTGATCCATCCATATCACGACCAGCATAAACAGCTTCACCATCCGCCTTACCACCCGCTAGTTCTACCCAGGTATCTGCATCTGGAGTCCATCCCAAAGCCAGATCTGCATTCCAGCGCTCCCAATCTGAAGGCACAGTGGTTCCATCACCATCTTGATAGCTATTCGATACCGAACGATTGGTATTGAGTCGGACATATTTCTGTTCATCGCCTGCTGCAACTTCCACATTATGATCAAGACGTCCGAAAGATCCCATCAAGACACTGGCCTGACCGCGATAGTTTTGATCTTGATCAAACTGTTCCGGACTACGTTCAAAAATTACGGTTGCGGCAGATCCAGTATTGGCATATTGAACCGTTTGTGGCCCTTTAATCACTGAAATCTGGTCATAGCTTTCTGGAGAAATATAAGAGGTCGGTGAATCCATACGGCTTGGACAGGCTCCGAGATTTTCGGTGCCATCGGTCAGGATTTTAATTCTTGAACCAAACATGCCACGGAAGGTTACATCACCATTGGTACCGGCACCGCTATTCACCGCACTAAAACCGACAATGCTTTGTAAATAATCGGCACCATCGCTGGCAGGAATCGGCTGAATTGGCTGTTTCGGATCAGCACGCACAATCAGGCCATTGACATCATTACCCGCAGCAGAGGTCACCACAATCGGCGCCATAGTGTGCACAGGAAGGCTTTCATTTGCCATGCTGACTTGTGAATAACAGGCAACACAGATCGCAGCCGCAAGTGGCTGTAAAAAGAATTTAGGCTGAGCCATTTTTTTATCTCACTGAATACATAAATAAAGCATGGCTTGAGTCAATAACAACCCAAGCGGAAAAATGCAGATTTATGCAGGCAGTGGTGGTGCCCGTCCCTGAGGAATTAAGAAGAGCTGCTGAAGGACAAACCAGACATGCTTAAAGGTTTTCTGATAAGCAATCAAACGTACATGAATCCGGTCAAGTACCTGCTGGATCTCCAGGTTAGGCGGCAAGATCAGATTGGCATAGACGGTACAGTACTGGCATTGGTGATTGGCATCATGATGGTCATGCTCAGCATGGTCGGATTGAGCTTTGAAATGGGTATGTTCGCTTATACTATGCTGCGCATGCGGGTCTGTTGCTACAAAAAGTGCACGCGTGATGGTTTCACAGACCGGCGCAACCTGATATTGCTTCGGTAACAACGGCTGTAGAAATACAGCAATCTGTAGAAACACAGCTGCACATGCCAGTAGCAGCCCACCTCGTAACAACACAGATCAACCCTAAAATATGCTGATGCCCAGTATAACAAAGCCCAATTGAAATTGGGCTTTGTTTGAGATTAAATTTAACGGAAATAATGGACTTAGCGCTTGACTGCGACCTTGTCTTTATTACGCTGGCGGACCAGTTTTTCCACTTTTTCACGTGCCCGTTGACGTTTTAATGGTGATAAATAATCAACAAATAATTTACCATTTAAGTGATCCATTTCATGTTGGATACACACAGCGAGAAGTCCGTCAGCATCAAGCTCAAATGCTTGACCTTGCAGATTAATTGCCTCGATTTTTACACGTGACGGACGGTCAACTTTATCGTATATTTGAGGAACTGATAGACAGCCTTCTTCGTAGGGCTGCGTTTCTTCAGTCAATGGTGTAATTTTGGGGTTAATAAAAACCATCGGTTGATCTTTATCTTCAGACAGATCCATAACAATCAGCTGAATATGACGATCCACCTGAGTCGCGGCGAGTCCGATACCTGGTGCTTCATACATGGTTTCAAACATATCTGCAGCGAGCTGACGAATTTCATCAGTCACTTCTTCGACAGGTTGTGCAATGGTACGAAGACGGGGATCCGGGAAACTTAAAATAGGTAATAAGGCCATACTGCGTCCTCAATTATGCCATTGATCAAAAAACCAAATGAAGGGAATGCTTCATCAAAAAAATGTGTGTAAGATCGTTATTATAACGCAACTACGCACATAATTTTAGGAATTATGATAATGAAAAAGGTTTTGAAGGGCATGCCATTTTTTAGTGCCTTGGGGTTTAAAAATCAGATGCTGGCACTTGCCGTTTGTGTCGGTGTCAGTATGGGGACCATTCATTCTGCCGAGGCAGCACCTGCACGCAACGTCAATCCACCGGCATTAAAAGCCAATGCACCGAACGTTTATGTGGTGAAAAAAGGCGATACGCTTTGGGATATCTCGAAACGCTTCCTGAAAAATCCGGTACGTTGGCCTGAAATCTGGGCCAGCAACAAGCATGTGAAAAATCCACATTGGATTTTCCCGGGCGATCGCCTGTTGATGTGTGATTACCAGGGCCGTCCGATTATTGGCAAAGATGAAGGTGATGGTTGTGACGGTATTATCAGCCGCTATCTGGGCAGCACCTCTCTGCAACCTCAGATTCGGGTTGAATCTTTAAACAATACCATTCCAGTGATTCCACTAGAACATATCAAACAGTGGCTAGAGCGCTATACCCTGATGGCGCCTGATTCAGTTCAAGGCACCCCATACATTCTTGGAACTGCAGATCAGCGCGTACTGGCGGGCAAAGGCCAGAAAGTCTATGTACGTGGTAACGGTCTGGTCGTTGGTCAACGCTATGCCGTTTATCGTGAAGCTGAGCCTTATGTATTTACCGATGCCAATGGCAAGAAATATACTGCTGCACTCGAGCTGCAACAGGTGGCATCTGGTATTGCGGTACGTAGTGAAGGTGAGGTAACCACACTGGAGCTGACTGACAGTTATAACGCGGAGGTGCGTCGCGGTGACCGCGTACTCGCTGAATACGACCCGATGTTACCGACGCTGTTCTACCCAACCAATGCAGAAAGTATTGTGCCTGGTGGTCAGATTGTGCGTGTATTGGGGTCGATTGGTACTGCAGCACGTCATAGTGTCGTCACCCTTGACCGTGGTACGGCACATGGCGTTCAGACAGGTCATGTCTTTAGCGTAAACCAGAAAGGTGAAGTGGTGACTGATCCGAAGACTAAAGAACGGGTGCAATTGCCAGGTGAGCGTATTGGTCAGGTCATGGTCTTTAAAGCCTTCGATCAATTGAGCTATGCCTATGTGCTGGATAGCGAGCTTCCAATTAAAGTGGGTGCCGGCATTCGGCCTCCTTTGTTAGAAGACTAAGGTTGCAAAGTGGGATGATGTTGATAGATCAGCATCATCTCAATTATTTTCATTCATACCAATAATAAGAAGACGCAAAAATAGGTCTCACTATGTTGAACAGATTGTCGACATCACAAATCAATGCCATCACGCTGTGGTATTTGGTGCAACATTCCCTCACCAGCTTTTATAAAATCAGTCGGCATTATGCAGATCTTGCGGATGCAGTCCATTGTTCTCAAATCGAGACCTGGCAAAAGCTCGGCCTTCATAAAAATCATATTCAACGCCTGAAAGACTTTCAAAGCAGCGAATCTCAAACCCATTTTCAGCACAGTCTAGAACAGATTCAGTTGCACAGTGATTTTGTGCTTTTGCATACAGATGCTGAATATCCACAACAACTGAGTCATTATGAGCATAAGCCGCCAATTCTGTTCGGGCAGGGACATGCAGATCAGTTACTCCAGCCACAAATTGCAATTGTTGGTAGTCGCAAGCCAAGTCCGCACGGACAGCAAGTCGCCTATGACTTTGCCTTTTATCTGAGTGAGCAAGGTTTTTATATTAATAGTGGCTTGGCACAAGGGATTGATGAAGCAGCACATCGGGCTGCGCTACAACATCGACGAACGATTGCAGTGATGGGTACAGGGATCGAACAGACCTATCCTGCTGTACATCAAGCACTACGTCAGCAAATGATTAACCACGGTGGTACAGTTATTACTGAGTTTTTACCTTTTACCCCACCCTTGCAGCAGCATTTTCCACGGCGCAACCGAATTGTCAGCGGCTTAAGTCTTGGGGTGATTGTGGCAGAAGCCGCGTTAAAAAGTGGTTCATTGCTTACGGCACAATGGGCAGCGGAACAAGGCAAGAACATATTTGCAATTCCGGGGCATATTTACAGTGAACATCATCAAGGTTGTCATCAACTGATTCGTGAAGGTGCAATTTTAATTGACCATCCACAGCAAGTGATTGAGGATTTAGCCCTAGCAACACAGTGGCAAGCGAATGCAAATCACTTCAAAAAAGATACTTATCCTGAGCAAGAGCGCACTATCCCGCCCCATTTAATTCATCTTTATAATCAACTCGATTGGGTCGGACAGAGTCTGGATCAGCTCAGTTTTCATTTACAACAGGAAGTATCTTCCTTGACCAGTCAATTGATGGAACTTGAGCTGCTCGGCTTGAGTACTCAACAAGCGGGCATGTATCAGCGTTGTCGTCCACTGAAATAAAGTTCACAATAGGGCTTTGTTGTTTTGTATAAGGTATTCACATGATTACTACCTCTGTTGCTGAAGCAGCAGCATGTCTTAAAGACGGACAAGTCTTGGCATATCCTACAGAGGCTGTTTGGGGCTTGGGTTGCGACCCTTATAATGAACAGGCATTTCATCAGATTTTAAAATTGAAACAGCGCCCGATTGAAAAAGGGGTGATTCTATTGGCAGCGCATATTTCACAGGTGGAACATCTGCTGCAAGATTTAACTACAGAAATGCGTGAACAAGTGATTGAATCCTGGAGCAATGACAGACCCGCTGAACGCGCCATTACCTGGCTGCTTCCCGCGCATCAGGAGATTCCGGCCTGGATTAAGGGCGATCATCCCAAAGTGGCGGTTCGCGTTACCAACCATCCACTCTGTATGGCACTGTGTCAGGCCTTTGGCGGTTTTATTGTGTCTACCAGTGCCAATCCTTCAGGATTGGAACCGGCACGTTCACTGCAAGATGCGATTCGCTACTTTGATCAGAATCTGAATTATCTGAATGGTGACTTAGGGTTAAGCCAGCAACCGAGCCGGATTATTGACGCCGTCAGTGGGGCGATTATTCGCGACTAAGTTGGTTCTCAGTCGACTCAGATATTCAAGCTCGACTAAAGTTTTAAGACAAAAAAAAGCTCAACCATATAGGGATGGTTGAGCATAAAAAAGGATGTGCATAAATCACATCCAGAGGGTTCAGAAATCTCTGGGAGTTTGATAAAACAAGGAAAAATATGTTTAATCATTCTCGATGGATGCATTATGAGAGAAAATTAGTGCAACGACAAGTACAATAAAAAACTCAATTAATACATATTTTCTATTAATACTAGGCAACTTTTAACCAAAATTCAAACTATCTTGCTCTTTCTATTCCAGTTTTAAAATAAATTAAGATTTTTATATTTATTTTCACATTTAAAAATTGGGATTTAACAGGCTATTTCAATTAAAAAACCTTGATTGCTTGCTTAATATTCAAACAATTAATATCTTGATAAACTGTTCCTTAGCTTATCACTTTGCTCTTCCCGGATATTGTGCCCATATAATTCCCAGTAAAATGATACCACCTCCAATACTGTGATACATGGTCCAGGCTTCACCTAACCAGAGATAGGCGACTATCGCGGTAAAAACCGGCATCAGATTCATAAAAATACTGCTACGATTTGGACCGAGTTGCTGTACCGCCATCATCCAAAAGAACGGAGCTAAAATAGAAGGAAAAATTCCGGCATAAACAATACTGGCTGCATTATGGCTATTGATACTGTCCAGACCGAAGTAAAGTACCAACGGAATATGATAGAGACAGGCCATAAAAATCTGGATATACAGACTCAGCAACAATGGAATCTGAATCTGCCATTTTTTCAGCAAGACGCCATAGCAGGCATAGAAAAATACTGCGATCAGCATCAGCAAATCACCGATATAACTGTCGCCCACCGTCAAGAAATGCAACCCCTGCCCTTGGGCCATGACATACATCAGCCCAATAAAAGACAGCAGACTCCCCAGTACCGCAGCCTGTGTCGGGCGAATTTTTAAGACGAAAATACCCACAATAATGGTAAAAATAGGAATAAAGGCATTGATCAGCCCCATATTGGTCGCAGTGGTAAAGTGTGCAGAGCTATAGGCCAATCCTTGATACAGCACCATCCCCAAGGCACTCAAAACTGCAAAGTGTCCAAGATGTGGGCGAATCTCTGGCCAGGCTGCTTTGACCTTGGGCAACAGAAATGGGCTTAAAATTAGCAGTGCCAGTACCCAGCGGTAAAAACTGATACTGATGGGAGAAATATAATCCGCCACATAACGTGTCACCGTCATGTTTAAGGACCAAATAAAAACTGCAGCCAATGGCAATACCATTGCCCACCAGACTGCTTTGTGCTGCTGTGTCATACCCTCATCCATGTGTCGCTTGTCTTGTTATTTAGCGATTGCTATTTGCGCACCCTAGCATAATAGATTTTTCACATGATATTCAGGCAATTTACCGATTTAAGCCTCCTGCCTCAGCAGCTGTTACTTGTATTGAATCTAAATACCCGTTAAAACAAAGATCGATTCAGTCTGAATAAACAGGAAATCTAATGACTCGCTCTGTATATGACATTCCAGTCAAAACCATTCAAGGCCCGGAAACCACCTTAAACCAGTATCAGGGCAAGGTATTGCTTGTGGTGAACGTGGCATCGAAATGTGGTCTGACTCCGCAATATGAAGGTTTGCAAAAGCTGTATAAAGACAAAAAAATGCAAGGTCTGGAAATTCTGGGCTTCCCTGCCAATAACTTTCTGGAGCAGGAACCGGGTAGCGAAGCAGAGATTCAGGAATTCTGCTCTGTCAATTATCAGGTCGACTTCCCGCTCTTTGCTAAAATTTCTGTGGCGGGCGAAGACAAGCATCCGCTCTATACCACGCTGACTCAAGCTGTACCAGAGCGGATCGGTGAAGGCCCGTGGTGGAAAGATCTGGTCGATTATGGCCTGACTCCAAACCAACCGCCTGAAGTGTTATGGAACTTTGAGAAATTTCTGATCAATAAAAATGGCGAAGTGGTTGCACGTTTTGCGCCTGACATTACTGCAGATGATCCGCGAATTGTGGATGCGGTAAATGCCGAACTGGCCAAATAATTGCTCATCGCAAAGTAAGTATGTATTTACCCAATAGATACTTACTTTGTAATTTAAACACAGCGAGCTAAATACATAATAATTCATATAAATCCTATCTATAATTCGCCCTCAACTTTTATTTTTGGCTATAGTTCGTCGCCTGTTCATCAATCTAACAGGCCTAATCTGCAATGATCCTCGGTTAGATTAACAATACACTTGAAGCAATAAACCATTGAGTAAAAGCAAGCGTATTTTCTATATCAAATGCATTCTACGCGTATGAGAAACCCGTACTGGATCAAGTGAATAGGGAGAATGTAAGCATGCATATCCAGAATTCTCCGTTTCTTAACATCATTACAGCCCAAACAATTTATTGAGTTGAAAACGTGAGTTTTATCTTTATTTTTTAAGCATTTTTAATCGAAGACGGTCTACGCTTCAGTAAATTTGTTATAACTTTGCAACAATCTTTTTTATCTCCATAGTTTGTCCCTATATTAAATCATGAAATATTTCCACCTGCACCGAGACCCTGATTCCATGTCCAAGATTCTTGCCAATGCCGTTCTTCCTTTTGCATTATTTAGCTCAGGGATTTTACTGATGGGATGTGAACAGGCAGTTGAAGCACCCACTGAGCAAGCGGAAACTCGTAGTTCCGATCTTGACACTGCCAGCCAGCCGCAAACTGGCGCTACCGCACCAACTGAGCTTAGATCGGGCAATATGTTTTATATGGTTCGTGATGTGGCTGACTTACAGCTGAAAGCAGGCAGTTATGTGGAACAGTTGAAGCAGACTCAGACTGAGCTACAAAGTGCAGTAGAAGCCAAGGATACTCAGCAACTGCAGTCCACCGCAACCCAGTTACAACAGCAACTCAACAGCTTTAATCAGGTACTCGGCAACCTGAACTTAAAAAGTCAGGAAATTGACCAGATCCGCAGCAATATCATGAGTGCCAATCAGCAAGTCTTGGCCTCACCGCTGTTGAATGGTGACATGGATTTAAGCCAGATCGACCTGAAAAAAATTGAATCGCAGATGGTCAATGTGCAAGCTGAAATGATCAAACTGGCGGGGCTGCTGATCCAGAATCCAGAGCAAAAATCAGACAGTACGACTGAACAGGAAAATACCTAAACCTTCATCTAAGGCGATAGATCGGAAAGCATCTTCCTCAATCGCCTTATCTGCTTTACACTGTGATTTATTATAAAAACTAATTTAAATTAAAAGCTTATATCTAATAAAATAATCAGGAGTTCAATCATGTCGAATTCAGTGCTGTATTCTGTTGTTCCGGTCGAATCCCGACTTGACCTGAAAGATCCCTTTATTTTTACTGTTCACCATCAGGATCATTATCCACAAGGCAATGCCCAATTAGGGCCAGTTACACCGCCGTATCAGCATGAATATGACATGTATTATGGCGAGCAAATTCCCGGCTTTCCGGAGCATCCGCATACCGGTTTTGAAACCATTACCATTGTCGAGCGCGGTTATGTCGACCATTTTGACTCGCTCGGAAACTCGGGACGTTATGCCGCAGGTGATGTGCAATGGCTGACCACCGGCAATGGGGTACAGCACTGCGAAATGTTTCCCTTAGTTCATCAAGATCAGGATAATCCTCTGGAGCTGTTTCAAATCTGGCTGAATTCCTCACCGGAACAGAAAAAGCAGCCGGCCGATTATAAAATGTTGTGGCGTGAACAGATTCCGCATGTATTTTCAGCCAATGCAGCCGGACCTAAAGCGGATATTCGGGTCATTTCAGGGCAGTTTAAAGATACCGAAGCACTGGATCGTCCACCCCATTCTTGGGCAGCACCTGCTGAAAACAGGGTCAATATTTACCTGATCACACTTGCGCCTGAGGCAGAGCTGATTATTCCGGCAAGTACTGCGAGCGCGACGCGTTTTTGTTATTTCTACCAAGGCAAAAGTCTGGAGCTGGAAGGACAGAAAATACAGGTCAAGCATCTGATAGAACTCAAACCAGATCAGGATATTCATCTCAAAGGTGGTTTACTGGAATCACATATTTTATGGCTAGAAGGTGAACCGATTGGTGCGCCTGTGGCAATGCGTGGGCCCTTTGTGTTAAATACTCAGCAGGAACTGGATGCTGCTTTTCGCCGTTATCGTGACACCCAGTTTGGTACTTGGCCTTGGCCAAACACTGAACCATCATTTCCACGAGAACAACCGCGTTTTGCCAGTTATGACGGTGGTCAACGCGAAGAATATCCAGAACAAAGAAGCCACTGAATAGTGGCTTCTTTGTTCAATCAATCTCTTATTTCTTCGGGCTTTTGACCACGACCAGTTTCTTTTGCACAAATTCTTTGAAACCATCAATCGACAGTTCATGGCCATAACCGGAGTTCTTCATCCCGCCAAATGGTAATTCCGGCGTGGTATCGGTAAACCAGTTAATCCAGATCATGCCCGTTTCGACACGTGAAGCCAGCTTTTTCGCCCGCTCGATATCTTGTGAATGAATCACGCCACCCAGACCATAATTGGAATCATTGGCAATCGAAACAATCTCATCCTCATCCTTGGCCACATAAATCTGGGCAACCGGACCAAAGAATTCTTCATACCAGGCCGGATTATCTCGGCTGATATTTTCCAAAATCGTCGGCTGATAGAAATTGCCTGCATGCTCATACGGCTTACCACCAGTGACCACTTTCGCACCATGTTCTACCGCCTTATCGACCTGTTCAGTCAGCTTTTCCAAAGCGTCAGCGGAAGACAGTGGACCCAATGTGGTTTCAGGATCAAGCGGATCGCCAATTTTTAACCCTTCAAATACCTTGATCATGCCAGCCTTGAATTGTTCGGCAATTTTTTCATGTAGGATAAAGCGCTTGGCTGCTGTACAGACTTGACCGGTATTGTTCACCCGAGCTTGGCAGCCTATCTTGATGGCCTTTTCCAGATCAGCATCATCCAGCACAATAAAGACATCATTACCGCCCAGTTCCAGCGTTGATTTTTTAAGATGTTTTCCGGCCTGCTCAGCGACAGCACTGCCCGCACCTTCTGAACCTGTGAGTGCCACACCACGTACACGTTTATCTGCAATCACCTCAGCAACCTGATCACTGCTAATAAACAGGTTGGTCCAGACACCTTTGGGTGCGCCTGCATCCAAGATCAGTTGTTCAAAAGCTTCGGCACATTGCGGTACAATTCCGGCATGTTTTGCCAGAACCGGATTACCGATGGCACAGTTCGGTGCAAAAACCCGCATTAATTGATAAAACGGAAAATTCCACGGTTCAACTGCCATAACAATGCCCAATGGATGATGCTCAACCCAGGATTCTCCCAGTTCCGTTTCGTAGGACACAGGCGCTAAAAATTCTTTGGCATGATCAGCATAGTATTCAGCAATTTTGGCGCAGGTTTCGATTTCACCTTCACTCTGCTTGATCAGTTTACCCATATCCAGCGTCATGAGCTTGGCCAGTTCCGACTTTCGCTCACGCATACTGCTAGCCAGCTTGCGCAGTACCTCAATACGGGTATCGGCCTTTTGAGCCCATTCCGATTTCAGGATTTTTTCTGCGGTATCGAGGGCATTTTGAATATCTTGATCGCTATGGGAGGGGTAGTCTTTCAATTTTTGATTGGTAAATGGATTAATAGATTGATAAGCCATGATTTTCCCTTTTTCAATTATAAGTTTCGCCTGTTCTGAACCCAGTCAAATGAAGTTATAACAAGCAAGTATCTGTTCGAATTATTTAACTTATCATTGATTCTTTTATGGCGTGTGCCTGCTTACAGATTGGTTCAAAACATTACTGAGAAAGGGTAAAAGTTATATCGAGCGGTACAAAGCACAATACATGCAGGAGCTTTATAACTTTTTCTTGGGCTTTCTTTTTTGAGTAGTTTCTCTTACTACTGGAATGGCATATTTAGGTGAGGGTTTCAACTTTATACTTTTAGTTTGCTTTATTTCTGCTTGATCTAGATTGTAGTATACAAAAAGTTGCTGAATTAAATTTTCTAAAACCTTTAAATGCAAAATTAATTCTTTTCTAGATTTAGTATCCGCACGGTGTGCTGCATCATTTCCTAAATATCTAATATCATCAAGTAAAGCTCGTTGTTTGGTCGAAATAAATCCATCTTGCTCAAACTGATTTAAAATCAGACCCAAATCGTTAGAATTACCAAAGTACTTAATGATCTGTTCTAAAAGAGTTCTTAGACCTAAACCAGTCAATAAAGGCATTTTATTATTTAATGCAACAATTACTTCCTCATATATATTATAAATTTCTATAGGTAAAATTTTTTCAAATTCGATTGAAAAAGCAGTTTCCTCATCTCTCATTGGAAAAACACTATAAGTTGCAGCCTCATCGTAAATAGGATCACCATTCAACTCATATCCTATTTGATAAACATCTTCAGAATATAAAGTTTTGGTTTGATAACTAATAGTACCGCAATTAATACATTTTAAAATTCTATAATTGAAGTAGAAATCAATAGGACTATGATTAAAATCAGAATCAGATATATCAACTAATACTTCATGTTTGATAAGAGTCTTACATTTTATACAGAGTACTTTCTTATGAGCTATTGTATTTTTAAATTCTGAATCCTGAAAAATAGGATTTAAGGTATTTAATTTCATTATTTTTTAGGTATTAAAAAATTAAGTATATAAAAAAACCACCCTTTCGGGTGGTTTCTTCAATCTTAAACCTGCAATTACATTGCGCGGTTTTTGATTTTGCGGATCGTTTCCAGCTGAGCAGCAGTTTCTGCAAGAGCAGCCAAAGCAGCAGCAGCGTCCAAATCGCCCTTTTGATTTGCTAGCAATTGTTCAGCGTGTTTACGCGCTTCAATAATTGCAGCTTCATCTAAGTTTTCTGCACGGACTGCAGTATCTGCAAGAACCGTAACAACATGCGGTTGAACTTCTAGAACACCACCAGATACATAGATTAATTCTTCTGTACCGTTTTCCAAAATAACGCGGATCGCGCCAGGTTGGAGCAAAGTTACCAGCGGAGCGTGACCAGGCATAATACCTAACTCACCGCCAGCACCTTTAGCAATTAGCATAGTTACAGTGCCTGAGTACAAAGACTCTTGAACACTTACAACGTCACATTGCATAGTCGCCATGAGAATCTCCTAAATTAGGGAACTAATTAAAGTTTCTCAGCTTTAGCAATCACTTCGTCAATACCACCAACCATGTAGAACGCTTGTTCTGGGATGTGATCGTATTCACCAGCTAGAAGACCTTTAAAGCCACGAATCGTTTCTTTAAGAGATACTAATTTACCAGGAGCACCAGTAAATACTTCAGCTACGTGGAACGGTTGAGAGAAGAAACGCTGGATTTTACGCGCACGGTAAACAACCAGTTTATCTTCTTCAGCAAGCTCGTCCATACCAAGAATCGCGATGATGTCTTTAAGCTCTTTATAACGTTGCAATACGTTCTGTACAGAACGTGCAATTTCATAATGCTCTTGACCAACAACTAACGGATCTAACTGGCGTGAAGTTGAGTCTAGTGGATCGATCGCTGGGTAAATACCAGAAGATGCGATGTCACGGCTCAATACAACAGTTGCGTCCAAGTGAGCAAACGTTGTAGCAGGCGATGGATCTGTCAAGTCATCGGCAGGTACGTATACCGCTTGGATTGACGTAATAGAACCAGACTTAGTCGATGTAATACGTTCTTGAAGAACACCCATCTCTTCTGCAAGTGTAGGCTGGTAACCTACTGCAGATGGCATACGACCTAGAAGTGCTGATACTTCAGTACCCGCTAGTGTATAACGATAGATGTTATCTACGAACAATAGTACGTCACGGCCTTTACCGTTTTCGTCTTTCTCGTCACGGAAATATTCAGCCATGGTCAAACCAGTCAACGCTACGCGTAAACGGTTACCCGGTGGCTCGTTCATCTGACCGTAGACCATTGCTACTTTGTCTAGAACGTTAGAATCTTTCATTTCGTGATAGAAGTCATTACCTTCACGAGTACGCTCACCAACACCAGCAAACACAGATAAACCTGAGTGAGCTTTCGCGATGTTGTTGATCAATTCCATCATGTTTACAGTTTTACCAACACCGGCACCACCGAACAGACCAACTTTACCACCTTTAGCGAACGGGCATAGCAAGTCGATGACTTTAATACCAGTTTCTAAAAGGTCAGTAGAAGCTGCTTGTTCTGCATAAGAAGGTGCAGAGCGGTGAATTGGTAAACGCGCTTCAGTCGCAACAGGACCAGCTTCGTCGATCGGGCGACCAAGCACGTCCATGATACGGCCTAGAGTCGCTGTACCTACAGGTACAGAAATCGGCGCACCAGTGTTAACTACGTTCAAACCACGCTTAAGGCCTTCAGTAGAACCCATTGCAATAGTACGAACTACGCCATCACCAAGCTGTTGCTGAACTTCTAAAGTAGTTTCAGTACCATCTACTTGGAGAGCGTCATAGATCTTAGGAACGCTGTTGCGTTCAAACTCGACGTCGATAACCGCGCCGATGATCTGAATGATACGACCGCTATTCATTGCTGTCTCCTCAATTCAAAATAATGTTAAACGGCAGCGGCACCACCAACGATCTCAGAAATTTCCTGAGTAATCGCGGCTTGACGCAGCTTGTTATAAATAAGTTGCAGGCTCTTAATGATCTCACCTGCGTTGTCTGTCGCTGCTTTCATAGCGACCATACGTGCAGACTGCTCACATGCGATGTTTTCAATCACACCTTGATACACCACAGACTCGATATAGCGAACCAACAAGCCATTTAAAAGCTCTTCAGCTTCAGGCTCGTAGATATAATCCCAACCGTATTGACGGTTAAGATTCTTGTCTTCTTCAGCAGCAGCCAAAGGAACAAGTTGTTCGATCTTTTGATTTTGAGTCATGGCATTGACAAAGCCGTTTGACACCAGATAAATACGATCTAACTCGCCTTTATCATACGCATCCAACATCACCTGTACAGAACCAGATAACTGCTCAAGACTTGGAGTATCGCCTACGTTTGTAGTCGCACCAAGCACTTTACCGCCGTAGTTTTTAAAAAACGAAACCGCTTTTTGACCAATTAAAGCAAATTGAACTTCAATTGACTGCTCTTGTTGCTGCTGTACGTGTTTAACCACTTTTTTGAACAGGTTAATGTTCAAACCACCAGCAAGGCCACGATCTGAAGACACAATAATATAGCCAACGCGCTTAACCGGGCGTTCAACCATATAACGGTGTTTGTATTCAGGATTCGCTTGGACCAAATGAGCAATTACACGGTGCATATTTTCGGCATACGGACGGCCTTGAGCCATGCGCTCTTGCGCACGACGCATCTTAGAAGCTGCTACCATTTGCATCGCTCGAGTAATCTTCTGCGTGCTCTTGATACTAGCTACTTTGGCGCGAATTTCTTTTAAATTTGCCATACGCTTAACCTAGTATTCGAAAGCCCTTGCGAGCTTCCGAAGGTTGATTCCGTGAACCAAACCAACACTAAATTCAACTAAGGTTGAACTTAGTAAGTTTGAGTCGCTTTAAAGCTTTCAATACCTGCTTTGATTGCAGCTTCGATGTCTTTGTTGTAATCACCAGAGGCATCGATTTGTTGCATTAACACAGCATGTTCTGAACGGAAGTAAGAAATCAACGCAGCATCAAAGTCTACGATTTTCTTCACTTCAACGTCAGTCATATAACCTTCGTTAGATGCATAAATTGAAACAGCTTGGTCAGCAATTGAATATGGAGCATATTGTTTTTGCTTCATTAATTCAGTTACACGTTGACCATGTTCAAGTTGCTTACGAGTTGCTTCGTCAAGATCAGAAGCGAACTGAGCAAATGCTGCCAATTCACGGTATTGCGCCAAAGCAGTACGGATACCACCAGACAATTTCTTGATGATCTTGGTTTGCGCTGAACCACCAACACGAGATACAGAGATACCCGCGTTCACAGCAGGACGAATACCTGCGTTGAATAATGATGTTTCAAGGAAGATCTGACCATCAGTAATCGAAATTACGTTGGTTGGTACGAATGCAGATACGTCACCCGCTTGAGTTTCAATAATCGGCAATGCAGTTAATGAACCAGTTTGGCCTTTAACTTCACCGTTAGTGAATTTCTCAACGTAGTCAGCAGATACACGAGAAGCACGTTCAAGTAGACGCGAGTGTAGATAGAACACGTCACCTGGATAAGCTTCACGACCTGGTGGACGGCGTAAAAGCAATGAAATTTGACGATACGCAACAGCTTGCTTAGACAAGTCATCATAAATGATTAACGCATCTTCACCACGGTCACGGTAGTATTCACCCATTGTACAGCCAGAGTACGGAGCCAAATACAGCATTGCTGCTGGATCAGATGCACCTGCTGCGACAACAGTGGTGTACGCCATAGCGCCAGTTTCTTCCAGCTTGCGTACTACGTTAGCGATAGTCGATTGTTTTTGACCAATTGCTACGTATACACATTTAATGCCAGAGTTTTTCTGAGCGATGATCGCGTCGATCGCCATTGCTGTTTTACCAGTTTGACGGTCACCAATGATCAACTCACGCTGACCACGGCCTACAGGGATCATTGTATCTACTGATTTATAACCAGTTTGTACAGGTTGATCCACTGACTGACGCCAAATTACGCCTGGTGCTACTTTTTCAACAGCATCAGTTAATTTAGCATCAATTGGGCCTTTACCATCAATCGGGTTACCCAAAGCATCTACTACACGGCCTAAAAGTTCTGGACCAACCGGAACTTCTAATACACGACCTGTGCAACGCGCTTTTTGACCTTCTTGAAGGTTCAAGTAGTTACCTAAAACAACGACGCCCACTGAATCCTGTTCTAGGTTCAGTGCCATACCATAAAGGCCGCCGTCGAATTCGATCATTTCACCGTACATTGCATCAGCAAGGCCGTGAATACGCACAATACCGTCGGAAACCATAACAATGGTCCCTTCGTTCTTAGCGGTTGCGCTGGTGTCCAGATCGCCGATACGCTGTTTAATGAGCGCACTGATCTCGGATGGATTCAGTTGTTGCATTGCGCTATACCTCAATCTTTTTAAAGTTCAGTCTTCTTATTTCTTAAGCAAGAAGACGAGTACGCATTTTCTCAAGCTTGTTAAGCGCAGAATCATCTATCACTTGGTCGCCTGCACGAATAACTACACCAGCAATAAGCTCTGGTTTCACTTCTACAGAAACACTTACTGCAGCTTCGAATTTCTTCTCTAATGCATGCGTCAGTAATTGTTCCTGAACAGAAGTTAATGGGAATGCTGATTCAATCACAACATCCACAGTATTGTTATTCTGTGATTTGAGCTGTTCATATTCTGCAGCAATTTCAGGAAGAAGCGTCAAACGGTTGTTTTCAGCAAGCAATGTCAGGAAGTTAGACACTGCTGCAGTTTGGTCTTCACCTAAAACTTTGGCAAAAAGAGACACCTGCTCAGCAGGTGTAAGCTCCGGGCGATTTAGATAAGCTGAAAATGCTTCGTCTTGCACCGCAGCACTGAGCAATTCAAGTGCAGTTGACCAAGAGTCAGTTGCACCCTGCTCAGAAGCGTAAGCAAATGCTGCTTTTGCATAAGGGCGTGCTAACGTCAAGAGTTCAGCCATAATCTGCCTCTCTTAAAGTTTAGCAGCCAGCTGAGTCAGCATGGCATTGTGAGCTTCTGCATCAACTTGCTGGCTAAGAATTTTCTCAGCACCAGTCACTGCAAGAGCAGCCACTTGTTGACGCAATTCTTCGCGAGCAGAATTGATTTCGGTATCAACAGCTTCTTTCGCTTGTTGACGAATACGCTCACCTTCAGCAGATGCTTGAGTACGCGCTTCTTCTACCAACTGTGCTGCACGACGGTTCGCTTGTTCGATCAATTGAGCCGCTTGTGCTTTTGCCGTGTCCAGTTCAGCTTTCACTTGTGCTTGCGCATCTGCAAGGTCAGCTTTCGCTTTTTCAGCAGCATTTAAGCCATCAGCGATACGACGCTGACGTTCACTAATCGCATTGATTAGTGGTGGCCATACAAACTTCATGCAGAACGCGACAAAAATCGCAAACGCAATCGCTTGGCCAAACAATGTGAGGTTGATATTCATTGCAAATTCCTCAAATAGTGAATTTCGGAATTAAGCTGATTAACCTACAAATGGATTAGCGAAGATGAAGAACAAGCCAATACCAACACCGATCATAGGCACAGCATCAAGAAGACCTGCGATTAAGAACATACGAGTTTGAAGTTGCGGAGCCAATTCTGGTTGACGAGCAACAGCTTCAAGGAAACGGCCGCCTAGAAGACCAAAACCAATCGCAGTACCTAAAGCACCGAAAGCGATCAAGATAGCAGATGCAATTGCAACTAGACCTAAAGTGAGTTCCATGATAATTCCTCAGAGGTTAGGTTTTATACCAAATTAAGTTAAAAAATTGTGTGCCCAACCATCCGTTGACAGTTAGGCAATACCATTAATGCTTTTCGCTTGCCATACTCATGTACACGATAGTCAACATCATGAAAATGAATGCTTGTAGCGTAATAATCAAAATGTGGAAAATCGCCCAAGGCACAGACAACGCCCACTGGATCCAGAACGGTAATAACGCGATAAGAATGAAGATTAACTCACCCGCATACATGTTACCGAACAGTCGTAGAGCCAATGAAACTGGTCGCGCCAAGAAAGTGGTCAATTCCAACAATAAGTTGAATGGAATCAAAAGCACTTTAGCAACTGGGTTACTTGGGTTAAATGGGTTAAGTGCTAACTCACCAACGAAGCCGCCAACACCTTTCTCACGAATACTATAAAAAATGATCAAGAAGAATACAGAAATAGACATACCGAGGGTAACGTTTGGATCTGTAGTCGGAACAATTTTAAAGTAAACCTGATGAGGGTCTACACCCAGCATAGAAGCAATCGCGTGTTGAGCTACATAAGGAATAAAGTCAACAGGGATCAAATCCATCAAGTTCATGAGGAAAATCCACACGAAAATGGTTAAAGCTAAGGGTGCAATTAATCGAGACTTCCCGTGGAAGGTATCACGTACACTTGAATCTACAAACTCGATAATCATTTCAATTGCAGACTGGAACTTGGTAGGAACACCAGCATTAGCCGCTTTCGCAACCAACCAGAATAACAAACAGAAAATCAGACCCAGTCCGATAGACCAACCCATTGAATCCAAGTGAATAGCAGTGAACCCCATCTGTTGAGCTTCAGCACCGCTCTCGGCCAATTTCCATGTACCATCTGGCATTTTGCCATAGGTCATGTTGGTCAAGTGATGCTTGATATACTCGGTCGAAGTAAGGGCATGTTCTTCAGCAGCCATAAATCACACCTGGTCAATGTCAAAAAACTAATAGAACAAACGAATATCGCGTGCTGCTTGATATCTCGCCTGCTCCTGAAAAACTTTTCAATTTCTTGTTGTGTCTATACTCATTTTTGTAGACGTGACGCCCAAAACGGAGCGACCCACGACATGGCTTGAACAAGTATAAAACCACAAAACAACGCCACCGCTGACAACGGTTCGACATTGCTTAAAATTAAAATGAAACCAACAATCACAATTGCAAACTTTCCCATTAAGCCTTTATACATGTTCGAAAGAACTTGTTTAGACGCGCGGGCTCCTGCTGCTCGAAACGATTGCCACGAAAAATAACAAGTCGCGAGCCAACAAACGAGCGCACCTAATGCTGCACTCAAGGCTGCGGTTGAGTCTTTCACGACCCAGCCGATCAAGGCTGAAACAGGGATCATACAGGCTTGCAGGAGGACCAAAGCTTTCGCTAATCGTCGGTCAATCAAGCGACTAGTTCGGCTCATTATTTATTCACTCACAGCAATCATGCTTGACAAGTTTAACAGGTGATTATTTTTAATCGCAGGCATTATAGAGTTACACCCCTGAACATGCAATCTTTTCCCGACCTTAGTCGTGTTTTTTTAAATCGGGGCAATGCTGTTAAACTAATCAAAATCTGTCTATTTTTTAAATCATTAGCGTGCATTTAATACGCACTTCTGGGTTTCTGCTGCTAATTGCTGCCAGGCTTGCACAAAGTCCCCTGCCCCGCTCATGCTTTCATCGACATGCTGAAACACCACCGGTTTCAGTTTTCGGTACTGATTTTCACTGGCATGACCTTCGGCCAGAAGGCACATTTTAGGCTGTGGGCGATGATCCTGTAAGAACTTGATTTGTGCCACAGTTGGCGAGACATGTGGATCATCGGTCAGTGCGCCCATGAACTTCAGATTCAAGGGACGTTCCAGATATTGATAGGCATCATGATACGACCAGTAAGCTTTGGCTTTAGTGCTGGAACTATAACGCTGGGCCGTCGCAAACATGCTTTGCGCAAAGTCGCGTGCATTTTTCCAGTACAGTTCACGGTTCTCCGGCAATTGTTGCGAACGCAGCGCCGCAATAAAGAAGCCAATCCTTACGGCATTGTTTGGATCGAGCCAGACATGCGTATCTACCGTATTTTTTAAGGCCTCACCACGCGGGTTACGCATCGGCAATGTGGTCAAAATACCGGATTCCAAAATAGCGATACCTTTATGACTGTCATTCAGCACTTTGGCCAGCGGTGCTTCATGCGCCTGACCCAACCAGATCACCAGACCGGCATCCTGAATAATTTTACGATGTGCCGGGGTCAGACTGACATCATGTCCGCTCTGATTGGCCAGTAATAAAGTCGGCTGTTCCACGCCCTGGGTAATTTTCTTGGCAATCAGATAGATCGGCTGAGTCGAGACCACCAGACTTTGTGACCAACTGAGTGTGCTGAACAAAGCCAAAAGACCCATTGCAAGGAGACGGAACATGAGTAGAAATCACTTAAAAACGAGAAAATTAGTAAGTGTTATAATATAACAAAAATACAAAAATACCTATGCCCAATCGAAACTCTGAACGCTTCATGTTAAGATTTGAAATCTATTAATTTTCAGTTTCGCACTTGAGGTGAACTATGGGTTCTTGTTCGCACGAACACCACAACGCATTGCACGGCGTGCACGACCATCCCAATGTCGCACAACGTCTTGCTGAAGCGGAAAGTCTTTGTGCAGCAACAGGCGCACGCCTTACCCCTTTGCGTAAAGAAGTGCTGGAACTCATTTTAAATGCGACTGGCCCGATGGGGGCTTATGATTTACTGGCACAAATGAAAAATGCCAGTGATCGTCCTGCGGCGCCACCTACGGTATACCGAACCTTGGATTTTTTATTGGGTAAAGGGCTGATTCACCGCCTGACCTCGATCAATGCCTATATTCCTTGTTGCCATCCACGTGAAGGACATCAGGCGGCTTTTTTAATCTGTACTGAATGTAAAGCGGTGACAGAAGCATCAGCGCAAGGTCTGCTTGACCAACTTGATGCACTTGCAAGCTCGGATGACTTTAGCGCACATCACAGCATTATTGAAATTTCAGGAATCTGTCAGCAGTGTCGCAACAAAGCTTAAGTGCCTCCCCCCTGATTCAGCTCTCCCAGATCTGGGTCAAGATTGATGAGCGTGATATTTTAAAAGCCATTGATTTTTCATTGCAAGAAAAAGAGATTGTGACGCTGATTGGCCCGAATGGTGCAGGCAAGTCGACTTTAATTAAAGTCATGCTTGGCATTTTAAAACCGCAATCCGGTGAGATCAAAACTGCACGTAAACTGAAATTCTCTTATGTGCCGCAAAAATTCAATCCATCGCATAGCTTGCCGCTGCGGGTCAAAGATTTACTGGCGCTGGAAAAATGTCCATCCAAAATCAAAACTGAAATTATTCGCGATACTGGCATTAGTAAACTGCAAGATTCCAAAGTTCAGCAACTTTCAGGCGGTGAGCGGCAGCGGGTGCTCTTGGCACGGGCCTTATTACGCCAGCCGGATATTCTGGTACTGGATGAACCGATGCAAGGTCTGGACATTCAATCCGAAGCTGAACTGTATGAATATGTGCGTAACTTGCCGGGAAAATATGGCTGTGCCGTATTAATGGTGTCACATGACCTGCAATGGGTGATGCAAGGGACGACTCGTGTGGTGTGCTTAAACAAACATATCTGTTGCAGTGGCCTGCCAGAAAGCGTACAGCAACATCCGGAATATCAAGCGATTTTTGGCACCAATCGGGTGTTCTATCAACATCATCATGATCATTGTGCGCATGGCGATTCTGCTACGCCGTGTCAGCATGATACGCGCCCTCATATTCACCCCGAGCCGGAAGCTTAAACCATGATGGATTGGTTACAACTCCTTTTACCTGCATGGATTATGGGCACGCTACTGGTGTTTCTGACGGCACCGCTAGGCTGCTTGATGCTGTGGCGTCGTATGTCGTTTTTTGCTGATACTATGGCACATGGTACTTTACTAGGTGTTGCGATTGCAGGCGCCTTAAGTCTACCGCTGTGGATGGGCGTGACCTTCTTGGCATTATTGCTGGTTGCCATTCTGTGGGTGCTACATGATCCCCGCCTCCCCAATGATGCCCTGCTTGCACTGTGTTCAGCGACCTTACTTTGCTCGGGTTTATTGTTTATTCAACATTTACCAAGTTTAAGACCTGAACTGCTCAGCTATTTATTCGGTGATCTACTGACCATTTCCTGGACGGACTTGCCCACGTTTGCCATTGTGATCATTCTGGCCTTAGGTGTTTTATATAAAAGCTGGCAAGCCCAGATTCAGATCGCGATTGATCCGGATATGGCGGTCAGTGAAGGGGTAAATGCCAAATGGCAACGCCTGATCTTTATGTTGCTATTGGCACTGTTTACCGTACTGGCTTTACGTGCAGTCGGTTCCCTATTGATGGGTGCATTGTTGGTTATTCCTGCTCTGACTGCTCGCCTTTTGGCAAACTCTCCACGCCAAATGGTGATCTGGGCATTCGTGATTGCACAGATTGGTGTGACAGTAGGCCTCTGGTCGAGCGCAGGCCTTAATACTTCAACTGGGCTGACCATTGTGCTGACCATGGCAGTGTTATTTGCAATGATGTTTATCTTTCAAAAATTTAAAAAGCTGAGCTAGGACATGGGGACTAAACGCTACTTTGTGAGTGCCTGTTTGCTCGGTCAAAAAGTTCGTTACGATGGCAAGGATTGCCTTGTCAAAGAAGTGCTCGAATCTTTAGTTCCAAATCAATATATCAGTCTGTGTCCTGAAATCTCAGGTGGACTACCGATTCCACGTCCACCTGCCGAAATTCAAAATGGTTCAGGCTTAGATGTACTTGCGCAAAAATCTTTAGTTATAGATATTCTAGGCAATGATGTTTCTCAAGCTTTTATACAAGGTGCATATCTCGCTTTAAAAGTTGCGCAAGACTTTCACGCCACACATGCAATTCTTAAAGCCCACAGTCCCTCTTGTGGTAGTGATTTGATTTATAACGGATCATTTTCAGGACATAAAATTCAGGGTGATGGTGTTACCGCTGCACTCTTTAAACAGCATAGCATTGTTGTGATGACTGAACATGAATTCTTGGCGCAATTATCACAGACTATTCTTTAATTTATAAAAGCGAAATTCAGGATTAAACAGCCCAATCAAAAATAAAATCGTGAATGCAATCCAAAAGAACCACGCCATCATAATTACCTGATCTTTCGTCCATTCTTCAGATTGAGATGTGTTAAACACAAACCATGTTTTCCAGCCTCTAATATATGCTGCCCCGCCCCACGAAATAATCCACTTGGTTAAAATGCAGTGTAAGACATAGATCAAAATCCATAATGGCGTTGACATGCTGCTTCGCCTATTGTTGTTTTCATACGATCAAACCAGATGAAATATGCTTAAAAATCAATTAATAGACTTAAAAATGTATTCCATACTGTTATTGATGTACCAAGCTTAATAAGCTCGCAGCACAAGCAAACAGCACTGCAAAACTACGGTTCATAATTTTCTGTTGTTTTGGTGACTTGAGCAATCGTAAAACTTTTGCAGCAAGCCCCGTGTAGCCCGCCATCACAATCAGATCAATCGTGATCATGGTCAGCGCCATAATCACATACTGAATCCATTGTGGTTTGGATAAATCCAGAAATTGTGGCAATACAGCCAGTAAAAACACAATGGCTTTGGGATTACTCATATTCACCAAAAAACCATATAAAATCAGTTTTCCCGCAGATTTACGTGCCAATTCATGTTTAATTTCGATGGATTGTAGTGGCGCTTTCCACTGTAAAATAGCCAAATATAATAAATAGCCCACACCAAACCATTTTACCACCAAAAATGCCCATGGCGTGGTCGCAAACAGCACCCCCACTCCGGCTGCCACCACTGCAATCTGCACCAGTAATGCCAGTTGCAGACCCAGTGCATTCCAGTAGCCATGTCGAAAACCATAATTCAGCCCACTCGACATCGAGGCAATTGCTCCTGCACCGGGTGAAACACTAATCACCCAACAGGCCAGCATATAGGCAAACCACATTTGGTAGGACATGAACATTCAACTCTGGAAAACTTGCACAATATTATAGGACTTATCCAATAGGTTCAGGCTAAAAAATTGCTTAAATATAAGGCGCTGCACTGTTCACTCTGCAGAGCTTCAGGCACAATATGTGCATTAAAAAACAGGATTTATCATTACAGGAGCCATGAATGACAGCCCAATCGGTAATCTTGCCCCTCCCCTCAGATCATGCTCGCTTTATTGTATTGCGTCTTAAAGACTTAAATATTGAAGCACTCAAAGAAAAATTAGAACATCTTTTTACTTCTCGTGATCGTCTGATTACGCAACATCCTCAAGCACAAATTAAAACAGCGGTCGCTTTTGGTCCTGAGCTTTGGTCAAGACTTTATTCACAAAGCCCTGCGGGTTTCAAACAGCTTGAACCGATTCAGGGTTCATTTGCAATGCCGGTTGTTCCGGCAGATATTCTGATTCATATTGCCAGTGCACGGGCGGATATCTGTTTTGCGCTGAGTCAGGCTTTTTTTGAAGGGATTCAGGATCAGGTTGAAGTTCTGGATGAACGTGTCTGCTTTCGCTATTTTGATGGCCGTGATGTGACAGGCTTTATTGATGGCACTGAAAATCCGCAATTCCCAGATGATCGTGCTGAGGTGGCATTACTCGGTGAAGATACGGGCATTTTCCAAGATAGTTCATTTATTTTTGCCCAGCGTTATGCGCATGATCTGGAAAAGTGGAAAAAGCTGAAAGTCGATACTCAAGAGCAAGTGATGGGTCGTACCAAACTGGAATCGATTGAACTGGAGGATGAGGTTAAACCGGCAAATGCTCACGTTGCACGTACTGTAGTGGAAGATGAAGAAGGCGAAGAAATGGAGATTCTCCGTCATTCTTTGCCTTATGGTGATGGCCGTGGTGACCAAGGTCTATTCTTCATTGCCTATACCAAAGATTTAACTATTATTGATGCAATGTTAGAGCGTATGTTTGGTACGTCTGGCGATGGGATCCATGATCGCTTGCTACACTTCGTCACTCCACTAGATGGAGCATATTACTTTGCACCGAGTGAAGAGTTGTTGGAAGAAGTTTTGGAAGGGTGATTTAAGAAGCCGACGGAAGTCGGCTTTTTTTATGAACTAAAGTGTTTTATTTAATTAAAGAAAAAAATCAGGCTATTTCATAATAGTTTAACTACACTCTTTTAAAGTTTTTTTATTAATATACTTTAAATATCCATTTAACTCTTTATTTAGTTGATCTAAATTTTCATTTTTTCTATTTTTTTCATAGTTCAATCTATTTATTTTTTTAGAACCCTCTCCATCTAAGAAATTATAACTATAATTTATTCTGTAACCTTCTAATATTTTAGCATTAGAAAAATATAAAATAGTTTCCGTACCATACACCCCTGAATCACCATCTATTTTAGATACAATTATACATTTAGCCTTGCTAACTTTATAAATACTTATCTCATTATTAAAGATAGGCCCTCCATTCTCTACTTCATAATGGCTTTGTTGCACAAACCTATCTGTAAAGGCTTTTTCAGCGATATAATTTCCAAATGAATAAGCCTACACAGAAAATCTACCGCACAACCAATTGGCCCGCATATAACCGAGCACTCATGAGTC
>NZ_VPCG01000039.1:0-22613 GCF_013418355.1 Acinetobacter sp. YH12151
GATAGGTTGGATGTGGAAGTGCAGTGATGCATGAAGCTGACCAATACTAATTGCTCGTGAGGCTTGACTATACAACACCCAAACAGTTGTTGTATAAAGCTCGATTGATTCGATATTAAGCAAAATAGCTTGATTCAGAAGACCGTTAGTAAGACAATGTTCAACTCAGATATACCTGTTAATGTATTCTATTTGGTACGAAGTAAGGCAAACACTACAAAAAAGTAGTTAAATAAGACCCGAACAAGTCCATAACAGTTGTGCTGGCGACAATAGCAAGAGTGAACCACCTGATCCCTTCCCGAACTCAGAAGTGAAACCTCTTAGCGCTGATGGTAGTGTGGGGTTACCCATGTGAGAGTAAGTCATCGCCAGCTCATTATTCGAAACACCCCCTGCATCAGCAGGGGGTGTTTTTTTATGCGCGGAAAAAAGAAAAGTAGGGAAATGAGTAAAATTGAGCAGGATATCGCTTAAAAACCCGGCGCTCATCAAAATAATAGGCATATACTAGCGGAGTCTATGGAGCTGATATGCCCTTAAATTCATCTTCAAGCCATATTGAATATGGTTCTCCTGCGTTTAAAGCAGTACTTTTTTCCTTATTTCTTGCCGGCTTTGCCATTTTCTCATCTTTGTATTGCCTACAGCCGATGATGCCCATTTTGGCAGATTATTTTCAGGTCAGTCCGACTCAAAGTAGTTTTCCCTTATCACTTTCTACTCTTGCCTTAGCCATTGGTTTGCTATTTACCGGACTGATTTCAGACCGTTTCGGACGTAAACCGGTGATGGTCTGCTCCCTGGCATTGATTGCAATTTTGTTAATGCTCAGTTCGATACTATCTCTTTGGTCGGTATTCTTATTGATTCGGATCTTGATTGGTCTCTGTGTCAGTGGTGTGGCGGCAGTCGCCATGACTTATATCGGGGAAGAAATTGCCGAAAAAGATATCGGTTTCGCCATGGGCTTATATATTTCTGGCACGGCAATTGGCGGTATGGGAGGGCGTTTGATTGCCGGAGTTCTAGTTGATTTTATCTCTTGGCAATCTGCTACTCTGATAATTGGTATTTTAAATATCTGTATTGCAGGATTATTTTATTATCTATTGCCGGCATCGCAACATTTTAAAGCTTATCCGATCAAGTTTAATCGATTCAAAAACTCATTCAGGCATAATCTGGCCGATCCGAAACTTCGGATTTTATTTCTGCAAGGTTTTATCCTGATGGGCTGTTTTGTCTCGATATTTAACTATCTCAGCTATCGTTTGCTTCAGGCACCTTTTGAATTATCACAGGCCTGGATTGGTTTAATCTCGGTGACATATTTGGCTGGTATTTATAGCTCCCCCCGAGCGGCACATTGGGGTCGGCATTATGGTAAATTCAAGACATTGGTCGTCATGATGCTGATGATGCTCCTTGGATTAACACTCATGCTGCTCAACCAGCTGGCTCTGGTCTTTATCGGATTACTAATCTTCACTTTTTCATTTTTTGCCGCGCACTCTACTGCAAGTAGCTGGGTGTCGATCCAGTCGCTACAATATCGGGCAGTCGGTTCTTCGCTATATTTATTCTGTTATTACCTCGGTTCCAGTGTGTTGGGCAGTTCGAGTGGACTGGTCTGGGAAAATTATGGTTGGAGTGGATTAACTGCATTTATTGCGCTACTGTTGTTGAGTGGTCTGGCATTCAGTTTCAAGCTCCGCTCAGATTAGAACATCGTATTTAGATTTTTCTCTATAAAATAAACCCTGTGCATTTATCTTGCGGATCATTTTGCTTTCAATTCTGATGATGCCCAAGTTTTGATTCGCTTAGTTCCTGATTTTGTATAAATTATAATCAAGCAAGCTGGGTCTAATTCATGGTAAAATGATCGGCTTTCATCTTTGATCTTATTTTAGATCTCCTATCATCTGCCAGCCGAGAATTGCTAGCCATGTCTACTGCTTATACCATGCAGACTGCGCCAAAAGCGTTGTTTGATTACGACAAATATTGGGCGTCTTGTTTTGACCCTGCGCCTTTTTTGCCGATGTCACGCGAGGAAATGGATCAACTCGGCTGGGACAGCTGTGACTTTATTCTGGTCTGTGGCGATGCCTATATTGATCACCCGTCTTTCTGTTCAGGTATTATTGGCCGGGTATTAGAAGCCCAAGGCTTTCGTGTCGGTATTATTGCACAGCCAGACTGGACCAACGTGGATGCGTTCCGCGTTCTGGGTAAACCGAATATTGCTTGGGGGGTAACGGCAGGGAACATGGATTCCATGATCAACCGTTATACCGCCGACCGTAAAATCCGCTCGGATGATGCCTATTCCCCAGATAATCAGCCAAATAAACGTCCAGACCGTGCAGCAACTGTATATTGTCAGCGTGTCCGTGAAGCATATCCAGATGTGCCTGTATTATTAGGTGGAATTGAAGCTTCTCTGCGTCGTATTGCACATTATGATTACTGGTCAGATAAAGTCCGTCGTTCAGTGTTGATGGACTCAAAAGCCGATCTTTTGATGTACGGCAATGGCGAACGCTCAATTACCGAAATTATGCATCGTCTGGCGCGTGGCGAAAAAATTCACGAGATTACCGATGTTCGCGGTACTGCGTTCATTGTCAATAAACATAACCGTGCATCGAAAGCAAAGTTTGTCGAAATTGCCTCGAATGATGTTGATGCGATTGGCCGTGTCGATCCAATCATTAACCCTTATGTGATGACTGAAGATCTGGAAGGTTGTGAAATTGAAAAAGACAAAGATAGTCTGACTCAATATCAAGGTTTCCAGAAAGAGCCTGTCGCCAATCCGATTGTGCGGGCCGGCGATGAGCTAGATCCTGATACGCAAATCGTGCAATTACAACCCGCTTCAAAAGCAATTAAACATAAATTACCACCGCGTGAACTGGCCGTAATTCGCTTGCCTGCATTTGAAGAAGTGGCTGCAGATCCGGTGCTTTATGCCCATGCCAACCGAATTTTGCATTTAGAAACCAATCCGGGCAATGCCCGTGCCATGGTACAAAAGCATGGTGAACGTGATGTCTGGCTAAATGCGCCACCAATTCCGTTGACCACGGAAGAAATGGACTATGTGTTTGACCTGCCTTATGCACGTTTGCCACATCCTGCTTATGGTGAAGCGCGTTTTCCAGCGTTTGACATGATCAAGTTCTCTGTGAACATCATGCGTGGCTGTTTTGGTGGCTGTACCTTCTGTTCGATTACAGAACATGAGGGTCGTATTATCCAGAACCGTTCTGAAGAGTCAATTCTGCGTGAAGTGGAAAAAATCCGTGATACGGCGCCGGGCTTTACCGGGATTATTTCAGACCTAGGTGGCCCGACAGCCAACATGTACCGTCTGGCCTGTAAAGATCCAGAGATTGAAAAGAACTGCCGTAAACCGTCGTGTGTCTTCCCGGGCGTTTGTCAGAACCTGCATACCGATCATGCACCATTGACCCAGTTATACCGTAAAGCACGTTCATTACCGGGTATTAAGAAGATCTTGATTGGTTCTGGTTTACGTTATGACTTAGCGGTTTTAAACCCTGAATATGTCAAAGAATTGGTAACCCATCACGTCGGTGGTTATTTAAAAATTGCACCGGAACATACCGAAAAAGGCCCACTCAATAAAATGATGAAGCCGGGAATCGGAACCTATGATCGTTTCAAACAGATGTTTGAACGTTATAGTAAGGAAGCCGGCAAGGAACAGTATCTGATTCCTTATTTCATCGCAGCGCATCCGGGGACTACCGATTACGACATGATGAATCTTGCGATTTGGTTGAAGAAGAACGGTTTCCGTGCTGACCAAGTACAGACCTTTTATCCATCACCGATGGCAACGGCTACCACCATGTATTACACCGGTAAAAACCCGCTTGCCAAAGTGGCACGTTATACTGAGCAAGTAGATATTGTCAAAGGTGATAAACGTCGTCGTCTGCACAAAGCTTTCTTGCGTTACCATGATTCAAACAACTGGCCGTTGTTGCGTGAAGCTCTGAGAGAAATGGGTCGTCAGGATTTGATTGGTAACTCCAAACAGCATTTGATTCCGACTTATCAGCCTGCTGGCAGTGCAGAAGGTCAATACCAGTCTGCGCGCAAGAAAAACTCGACAGTGGCGGGTGATTCGCAGAAACGTACCGGTGAGCAGGGAAATCGTGGCAAGGCTGCACAAGCTCAGTCCCGTCCTTCAAATACCAAGAAGCGTCCTGAGCGTGGTCAAATCCTGACCCAGCACACAGGCCTACCGCCGCGTGAAACAGGGGATGCCAAAAAACCATTTGGTGGATCAAAGCCGAAAGCAAAGCCTAAATCACGTGCATAATTGAGTTAATAGAAAAGACACTTCGGTGTCTTTTTTTAGCACTTAGGTAAAGTAACGTAGCTTGAAACGAGGACTGAAAAATGTAAAAGGATGTATTATTTACATTAAGTCTGGCTTAAAAGTGATATAAAAATAACACTTTATCGGAATTGTTCTACAGTTGGGCAGATTTGTATTGCGATCAATTCTAGGGATGTTTTAGAGTGCATTATCAGTACTTTAAATCCACTTTCATTGGCATTCAAAAAGATGTCATTTTAGGTAACACAAAATCGAGTTTTGATACCGGTTGTATGGGTATTTAAGCAGATTGGTTGTTAGCTCTATTTAAAATAAAGCGTGGGTTTATACTGCACAACAATAAAACAAAAATGATTATAAGAATGCAAGGATTTAGGCATGACCACCTATATTATGATTGGGAGTTTCCTGCTCTTCTGTGTCGTGCTCATGGCATGGAAAACGCTCGGAAATAATTCCAAACCACAAGACAGCGCGTTGAAGCAGCGTGCTATTTTTAACCTGAATGAGCAATTGACCTTCACGCGCTTGAAGGAAGTATTACCTGAATATATTGTTTTGGCCCATGTGTCCTATGACGCCTTAATGACCACCAAATTTAACCGGACGCGACATAAATATCGCAACCTGACTGCAGATTTTGTGATTATGGATCAACAGCATCAGATTATAGCCATTGTGGCTGTGGATGATCCTTTAATCTTGAAGCGTCCACAGCAGACTGGTTTTCAGGATGCCTTGTTGAGTATGGCCGGTTATCGGGTGATTCGCTACGATGATGTGCCGGAATATTACCAGTTGCGGCAAGATTTTCTGCAGGAGCAAGCGCAAATGAAGAAAATGCCCAAATATACGGTCAGCAATGATCTGAAAAAGTATTATTTATATTCAGATTTAGAGCGCAGTAAAATCAAAGCAGTAGGTTAAAATAAAAAAGCATGCCATGAGCATGCTTTTTTATGCATATCGATTTTGCCACATTATTCTGGTTTGACGGCCACGACTGTCATTTCAACCAAAACCCGTGGATCATAAAGTTTTGCCTCGACACAGGTACGAGGTAATGCTTCGATATCAGCCACCCATGCATCCCAGATTTCATTAAATGCCGCATAATCTTTTTCAATGTCTTTTAAATAGATGGTCACCGACATGATGTGACTTTTGTCTGTACCGGCATCTGCCAGAAACTGGTCGATAATATCTAAAGTTTGTTGGGTTTGACCTTTGATATCCAGCTCAACATCTGTGGCCAGTTGCCCGGCAAGATGTACCAGATTGCCCGTAATGGCAATTTCCGAAAAGCGTTTCGAGATATGTAAGCGTTCCACTGTCATATTATTCATCCTGAGTTTTGGGCATCAGGGCTGCGACCAATGCAGTCAGCAGACAACCCACCGCCAGATAGATGGCTACATAATGCCATGAACCATCCGCCCAAATCACCAGTGCTGCTGCAATAAATGGGGTAAAACCACCACCAATGATACTCGCCACCTGATAGCCAACTCCGGCACCGCTGTAGCGGTATTCTGTGCCAAACAGTGAGGTGAAAATCGGTTGATGGACACTAACGACCATATCGTGTGCGACGTTCGCCAGTAAAATTGCGCCAACAATAATCATCCAGGTGTTTTGTGCATCGAGCGCCATAAAGAATGGGAAGGCTGAGAGTGCACCAATCAAACCGCCCCAGACGCACATTTTCTGATGATTAAATTTATCTGCCAGCCAGGCAAAAAATGGAATACTGAAACAGCTGATTGCCCCGACCATCAGGGTGATATTCAGGAAGAACTGTTTGTCCATGCCCAGATTGCTAGTCGAATAGTTCAGGGCAAAGTTGGTAACCAGATACATGGTCAGCAACTCTGTCAAGCGTAAGGCAATAATATAAAAGAAAGCTTTTGGATGTTTGCTAATCGCCTGCAAGATCGGCAGCTTTTCTGGTTGATGGTCTGCTTTCACCACCTTTTCTACAAATTCTTGTGATTCATCCTGATCACGGCGAATCCACATGGCAATGCCGATCAACACGATACTGGCTAAAAAGGGAATACGCCATGCCCACTCGGCAAAGGCTTCTTCACCCAGTGTCGCAAGAATAAGTGATACTGCACCGGTCGCCAGAACCAGACCAACGCCGTAGCCGACCTGAACCCCACTGCTGTAAAAGGCTTTTTTTCCTTTTGGCGCATTTTCTACGGCCATGAGGGCTGCACCGCCCCATTCACCACCCACGGCAAAGCCTTGCAAGGCTCGACAAAACACCAGCAGTACCGGTGCCCACCAGCCAATCGCTTCAAAATTTGGCAGCAGGCCAATCCCGACCGTGGAAATTCCCATCAGGATTACAGTGAGTACCAGCATTTTTTTGCGGCCGAGCTTGTCACCAAAGTGACCAAATACCACACCGCCTAAAGGACGAAACAGGAAGCCGACCCCAAAGGTGGCTAGTGCCGCCAGGGTGCCCATGTTCTCGCCAATACTGGGGAAAAACTGATCTTTAAAAATTAAGGCTGCAACAATGCCGTAAAGGAGAAAATCATACCAATCGACAACAGCACCAACAAACTAGATAGCGCAGCTTTACGTGCGCGTTGTTCTTGAATAACAGAAGAATTTACAGAAGACATGCAGGAGGGGATTCCATGAGTTACATCAGAGTTGCCCTGTAATATTCGGATTTGATCGTCACGCTAATCACAGGACAGCATGCTGAAAGTAAAGGTGATTTTCAGCATCTCAGCACATACATGGATAATGCATTGCGCAGATAGAGTACTCTAAAAAATCAAAATGTAAAAACAAAGTTGCCGTATTTTTAAACTGATGATTAAAACATGAACAAAAAAGGTTTAGAGTAGCAATAACTGGGTTTCAGTTTCGGGGATGCTGAGCTGATACACGCCGACGCCGATCAGTCGGAATTGCATTTGCGGGGCAATATGCAAATCGTCGAGCAGTAAGTCTAAGGCTTGGGCTAATTCCTGTGGACTACGCAGCACCTGTTTAAAACTTTTACTGTGTTGCATCACCTGAAAATTCTTGAGTTTTAATTTGACCGTAACGCCGCGAGCCGAAAGCTGTTTCTTTTGTAGGCTTTGCCATACTTGTCCAAGTAAAGGTTCCCAATAGGGGCGACATTGGTTTAGATGCAGGTCATCATCAAAAGTGGTTTCTTTGGAAATTTGTTGGCGTTCCCGTTCCACTTCGACCGGCCGTTCATCAATACCTTGAGCATATAAAAACAGCCGCCGGCCATATTTGCCAAAATGCTGAATCAGTAAGGCTTCATCAATTTGCTGTAAATCGCCTAAGGTGTTCAGGTTCAGGCTTTTCAGTTTTTCCTGGGTGACTTTACCGACACCGGGAATTTTTTTTAGCGGCAAATTCTGAATAAACTGTTGTACCTGTGAAGGTTTAATTACACAGATCCCATTCGGTTTGTGCCAGTCCGAAGCAATTTTAGCGAGAAACTTGTTGGGCGCTACACCAGCAGAAGCGGTTAATCCGGTGGCTTGAAAAATATCCTCACGAATTCGCATAGCGACTTCGGTAGCACTTGGAATCTGTTGTAAATTTTCTGTGACATCCAGAAAGGCTTCATCTAGCGATAAAGGCTCAATCAGGGCGGTATATTGCTGGAAAATTTGATGGATCTGTGCAGAAACTTGACGGTATTTGGCAAAGTCCGGCTCAATTACGATGACCTGCGGACAGAGCTTGCGCGCCTGTCCCATCGACATGGCGGAACGTAGACCATATTCGCGTGCCGGATAGGAGGCAGCCGCAACCACCGCCCGGGGATGATGCGAGGCAATCACCACAGGCAGGTGTCTGAGTTCTGGACGTTCACGCAGCTCGACCGAGGCATAAAATGCATCCATATCGATATGAATAATTTTGCGCATAGCCGCTATCTTAAGGGGCTTTAATCGGATTGGGAAGCGACGGCTGAGTTGAGTAAATAGGGTTGCGGTCCGCTGAGCAGAACGACTTTTGTTCCTTGTGCCTCGGCGGCCTGAATCAGAAGATTCAAACTTTTTGGAGTGTCATCGGCAAGACGGGGTAAAAATTGTAGCGGCTGGCTTAAAGGCTGGAAAAAATCATCCCAATGTATCGGGATGACCACTTTGGGTTTGAGCGTTTGCAGGGTTTCAGCCAGATAGTGCCGCTGATAGTCATTGGATTGTCTGGAGAGCTGGGCAATACCCAAAAATAACGTATCGACCTGCAGGTTTTTAAATTGATCCGGGATAAATCCGGTACTGGCCTTGACCAGAATCTTGTGTCCTGAATGCTCAATCAGGTAATCAAAACTGCCGCCTTCCTTAAATTCGGAAAATTTGGCCGGCAGGGCTAAAGGTTGGAATAACTCTTCGCCTAGGTCATCATTTACCGCTGTGGCTGGCGTATGTTGTGAAGGAATTGCGGTTACTTGAAATTTGTTGACGTGCTGTATTTGCCTAGGCGTGACGGAGTGTAACTGCTGCGGACTTACTTTGGGATTTGCCCGGGCGATATTCAGGCTAGTGGGTGAACCGATGACAGCGGTTTCAGGAAGCATTTCCAGTAAAGCCGGTAGATCCAGAACATGATCATAATGCGAGTGACTGACCAGAATGGCTTTGGCCCGGTGCAGTTCATGCTCTTGAATTAGCTGCCTTAATAGCACGCTATCACTCTGAATTGGACCGCTAAGCACTTGCGACAACGACGGCCGGCTAAAGAAACCATCTATCAGGATCTGATCCTGACCATCATCCAGCAACAGGGTGGAAACACCGAAAAATTTAACGTTTAGTCCAGAACGAGAGGAACTGCTTTGCGGCTGCCAGTTCTGAAAGTCACTGAGCTTGCCTGAAGGTTGCAGTAGATAAGCCAGCGCACCCGCTATGAGCAGCAGAACAATCACCAGACTGAGTAAAATACCTTTAATCCATTTCAAGATTTTTATTTCCTTATTTTTCTACTTTTATAAAGCGCTTGTTTTCAAGCGATCGATTTTATTTGGCCTGATGAGTAGATGATGGTACTGCAATTGCATTCATTTTCAGAAAATCCAGCCACTGCTGTTCTGAGCCATAGAACACATTCAGATCCACAGTTGTACTAATGCCGGGAATTTTACCCTGATTGCTATGTTGCCAGAAGGTCCATTTGGGCTGGTTGTTTAAATCGGGCAGACCCTTATACTCGCGTACCCAGAGTGGCACTTCGGGAAAATATCCTGCCAGTACAATATTATAAAATGCTTTAGAAATATAGAAAATTGGCTGTTTGCCATAATGCTTTTGCAGGGCATCGTGCATGATCTGGATTTCGTTTAGAAGCTGCTCTTTGGAATAGGTATTGATGCAATTGCTGTCATATTCCAGATCAATCACCGGCGGTAAAGCATTGGCTTGCTTGGGGACGGAGTCGATAAAGTTCTGTGCCTGAATGCTGCCATCGCGACAAAGCCGATAGAAATGATAGGCACCGACCAGAAAGCCGCGTTCCCGCGCCTTGAGCCAGTTCTCTTGAAAACGCGTATCTTTAAAGTCACCACCTTCTGTGGCTTTCAGATAGACAAAACGGTATTTTTCCGGCGAAATCTGCTGCCATTGAATTTCTTGTTGATGGTGTGATACATCGAAACCCTGGATCGGATAATCTGCTGCATGCGCAGAAGGGGCTTTAATCAGGCAAAGATAAATCATGGCGATAATCATCACGGCGATCAGAATGCCAAGCCCGATGAAAAGCGGCTGTTTGAATCTGTTCAGAGCCAGATTTTTTTGCATTTTCAGTTCTTACCTGTATCTAAACCTGAGCTTAAAGGCTGCATTCGCCTGGCGTTAATATATCGTATTAAACAGGGGTGTTTTTAGGAATATGCCAGAAAATATAAGCCGCAATAATATTGATACCGCCCAAACAGATCAGTGACACATGAAAAGCAGCCACCAGATTGTCAGCGCCGTAATAGGCACTCAGCATGTTGACCAGGGTGCCTGCCAGCGCCACCCCAATACTCATTGACAGCATCATGATCATCGACAGGAAACTGTTGCCGCTACTGGCATCCTGCTGGCTTAAGTCCTTTAAAGTCAGGGTATTCATCGATACAAATTGTAGGGAATTTAAAATGCCGAAGATAAAGAAATGAATTGCACGCAGCCAGATCGGGGTGTCCGCCGTGGTCAGGGCAAAACTGGCAATACACAGACCCACCAATAAGGTATTGACCAGCAAAACCCGACGATAACCAAAACGCTGAATGATTTTTCGGATAATCGGTTTAGACGCCAGAGAGCCGAGTACGGTTGGAATCATCAATAGACCGGTAATAAAGGGCTCAAAACCAAAGGCGACTTGCAGCATAAGGGGGAGTAAAAATGGAATCGAGTTACCGCCAAGACGGGCAAAAAAATTCCCCAGAATGCCAATCGCATAAATTTTATTTTTAAAGAGCCGACTGCGGAACAGGGCATTGCTATGCGTATGCGAATGATAGGCATACATCAAGGCCGCCAAGATTCCGGCCAGAATCAGGCTTAGACTCCACCACAGCGAATTTTGTGGACTGGCAAAATTTTCAATTCCCAGACAGAGTCCCACCATGGCCACAACCAGCAAGACAAAGCCCCAATAATCAAAGCGAGCGACCAGCGGTTCAATGACATTCGGCATGGCCTTAAAAGTAATCAGCGCGCCCAGTAAGCCAATCGGCAGATTGATCAGGAAAATCCATTGCCAGGACAGATATTCCACCATCCAGCCCCCAAGAGTTGGACCAATCAGGGGGCCAATCAGGCCGGCCAGACTCATTAGGCTCATGGCAGCCAGAAACTGGGTACGGGGAATGATCTTGAGCATGGCCAAACGGCCGACGGGGAGCAGTAAGGCGCCACCCATTCCTTGCAAGATCCGATAAGCCAGTAATTCATTCAGACTATCTGACCAGGCACAGCCCAAAGAGGCCAAAGAGAAAATAATAATTGCAGCAAAATAGATATTTCTGACGCCGAAACGGTCTGCCAGCCAGCCACTCAAGGGAATACAGGCTGCCACAGACAAGACATAAGCCACCACAACACTGTGCATGCGTAAAGGATCGGCCTGTAAGTTATGTGCAATCGCGGGCAGAGCTGTATTAATAATGGTGGTATCCAGCCCCTGCATAAAAAATCCGATCGATACCAACAAGACCAGCAGTCTGAATTCGGGATCTAAGGCTTGATGCGTAGGCGTGGCATTCATAATTCTGGAAAACTGAAAATTTTGAATAGTTTAAAGGAAGATTAAGGCACAGGTGTAGTGAATACGTGTGAACTTTTTTGCAAGATATAAATCAGTTATAAGTGTAAAACTCATAACAAAGTGAGTATTTATCAGATCGGAGCTCCATAGCTGTAAAGAGCGATAAAAATAAAATTAAAGCAGTACTTTTTTGTTTATAAACAGCTTTCTCTGTCAATTTCATCTTCATCAAATGAAAATATGACAAAATTGTCATGAAAATGAAATAAAACCGTCATAATCTTGGGCCAACTTTTCAGCAATGCTGAAATCTCCTCGCGTATAGGTTTGTTTTTATGACAATCGAGATTTTGATGGTGATCGGCTTCTGTTTAGCCGCCTATTCTATTGTCGGAAATGATGTGCCTCAAACCTTAGGGACATTTATTTCCTCGAATGCACATCGTCCCTGGTGGGTGTTGTGGATTTATATCAGCTCAATTCTAATTGTCGTACTGACCTATGGCTGGTATGTCTCTGGAGTCGGTGATGCCTCATATGGTCGTCTAGAAACCATTCCTTTCCCTGAAGGAGGGATTACCTGGCTGTATATTGTGCCGCCTATTCTCCTGTTAATACTGACCAGATACGGGATTCCGGTCAGTACGACCTTCCTGGTACTGACGATCTTCTCTCCTGCCAGCCTGGGCTCGATGATGGTCAAATCAATGATGGGCTACGCCGTGGCCTTTATCGTGGCGATTGTCATCTATCGTTTTGTGGTCAAGCAGCTGGCACGCCATTTTGCCAAGACACGTCATCAGGAGCACTCCAAGGTCTGGATGGGCTTACAGTGGGTCTCTACCGGTTTTCTGTGGAGCCAATGGCTGATTCAGGATCTGGCCAACATCTTCGTGTATGTACCACGTCAGGTGCCGTTTGAATTCCTGATGTTTGCGATTATGGTATTCGTGGTCTTGCTGGGCGTGATTCTGTATCAACGTGGCGGGGCGATCCAGAACATTGTCGACACCAAAACTGGTGTCACCGATATTCGTGCTGCCACGATTATCGACTTCCTGTATGCCATTATCCTGTTGATCTTCAAAGAGTGGAGCAATATTCCAATGAGTACTACTTGGGTGTTCCTGGGCTTACTCGCAGGTCGTGAATTTGCCATGTCGATGATTCTGGATGAAGTCAACAAACATCGGACTTCACGTAATGTCAGTGCAGATGCGATGAAACTGATGTTCGGTCTGGCCATGTCTGTGATTCTGGCGACCACATTGCCGATGTTCTATGATTTTGTGACGAATTATGGTCAATAACTAGCAGCCATAATCCATAAAAAAAGCGAGCCCAGTGCTCGCTTTTTTACTTTGAATGCTTTAAACCACAAATCTTTGTGGATGGCCCAAATTGGTTAATGAGCTATAAATTTCATTTTCATCTTCGCAAACAATTAGTTTGGCGCGATGCTGGGGAGGCAAAAACCCGTCTTCAACGGCACGGTCCAATTGGGCAATCAAGGCATCATAAAAACCGTTGACGTTATATAGCATCATGGGTTTCTGGTGCTGGTTCAGCTGGCCCCAGGTGGCAATTTCCAGAATTTCCTCAAAGGTACCAAGACCGCCCGGCAAGGCTACAAAGGCACAGGCCCGATCCGCCATCATGGCTTTGCGTTGATGCATGCTGGTCACCACATGTAATTCGGTCAGCTGGTTATGAGCAATTTCATAGTCCAGCATAAACTCGGGAATCACCCCAACGGCTTCACCACCATGCTGGATCATGGCATCTGCGACCTGTCCCATCAGGCCAATACTGGCGCCACCATAGACCAGCCCGAAACCATGTTCTGCCAGTCCTTGCGAGAGTTGAATCGCCTTTTCTAAATAAATCGGTTTGTTGCCGGCACGTGAACCACAATAGAGAGCCACTAAAGGGCGTGTTGTTTTTGGGGAGTTGTCTTTAAAATAATCTGTCATTTGAATTACGCTTTGCATTTCTTTTCTTCACCTTATCATTTTTCTTTCTTGTGACTACAGCTTAATTAATAAATATGACAATTCTGTGAGCAGGTACCATTTCACCATAAACAGGCAAGCGAAATTCATCGACAAACAGCCATGAAAACAGGTGAATTTAGATTTGATCTTGATATACTGAAAATTGGTTTCACAACAATAGAACGAAAATGGGTAGTGGTCGTTGGCCGTGTAACGCTATAAATCGCCATCAAATAATTGATATTATTCAATATCAAAAATATTATGCTGTTTCATTTCAGCCTCAGTTCATTCAGTACAGCAGTCCTGAGTTTCAGGAGCCAAGCGTATGATCTTTGAATGGATGTCTGACCCCTCAGCCTGGGTCGGTTTACTCACATTAATTGTTCTTGAGATTGTACTCGGGATCGACAATCTGGTTTTTATTGCCATTCTGGCGGAAAAACTCCCACCAGAACAACGTAATACTGCACGGGTTGTGGGCTTAATGCTGGCCCTGGTGATGCGTTTGATCTTGCTGGCTTCGATTGCCTGGGTCGTAACGCTCACCGATCCACTGTTCCAGATCTTTGATCATGCTTTCTCGGGCCGGGATCTGATTCTATTGTTTGGTGGGGTATTCCTGCTGTTCAAAGGCACCATGGAACTGCATGAGCGTCTGGAAGCCAAACCTGTCATTAAAGAAGAAAATCCGGTACATGCGGTATTCTGGATGGTCATTGTCCAGATTGTAGTCCTGGATGCGGTATTCTCGCTCGACAGCGTGATTACTGCGGTGGGCATGGTCAAAGACCTGTCTGTGATGATGATTGCCGTGATTATTGCCATCGGGATTATGCTGTGGGCATCCAAAGCCTTGATGGATTTCGTCAATAAGCATCCGACCGTGGTGATTCTGTGTCTTGGCTTCCTGATGATGATCGGTTTCTCGCTGGTGGTAGAAGGCTTTGGTTTCCATATTCCAAAAGGTTACTTATACGCAGCGATTGGCTTCTCTGTCATTGTCGAGTTTATTAACCAGACCATGAAACGCAATCAGGAAAAAATGGTGACCACCACGGATATGCGTTACCGAACTGCTTCTGCAGTGATGCGGATGCTCGGTGGTAAACCTGCTCAGGACAATGATTCTTCGGAGCCGGAAGATGTTCTGGCAACCCGTGCCTTTGCCGATGAAGTGTTTAATGATGACAATGGCATCTATCACAGTGTCATGGTGCAGGGAGTTTTGGGTCTGTCTGAACGTCCGGTAAAATCGGTGATGACGCCGCGTCCCGAACTGGAATGGATCGATCTGGACAATGATGCCGACAGCATCAAAGCACAATTGTTGCAGATGAGCCATTCGCGTTTGATCATCGCTCGCGGCGAACTGGACAATATTGCCGGTGTGGTGCTGACCCATAAAGTCCTGAATGAATATATTGAAACTGGGGTGCTGGACTTTGAAAAGCATTTACGTGAGCCAGTCATCGTACATGAAAATGCTCAGGTACTGATGGTGATGGATCAATTGCGTCAAGCGCCCTTACAGATGGCAATTGTGCTGAATGAATATGGTTCAATTGAAGGGATTGCCACACCGATTGATATCCTTGAAGCGATTGCCGGTGAATTTCCAGATGAAGATGAGCTGCAAGTGGCAGCAGAAAGTCTGGATGATGGCAGCCTGATTCTGGACGGTTCCACCGATATTCGTCACGTTTCCTTGCTGCTGGATCGTGATCTGGTCAATGAAACTGAAGAATATTCGACCCTGTCTGGCTATGTGTTATTCCATATGGCACGTTTACCGCACAGCGGTGAAAAGTTTGAAGCAGACGGGCATATCTTTGAGGTGGTGACCATGGACGGTCATAAGATTGATAAAGTGCATATCATTCCGCAGCTTCCTGCGCAGGACTAAACTATAGTCAGCGTTGGGTTGGTAAAGTTTGCTAAAATAGCCCGCATTGTCGGGCTATTTTTATGGAACTGAAATGTCAGAAGCATGTCCATGCGGACAAGGTGAATATCATAGCTGTTGTCAGCCCTTACATACTGGACAACAAGTCGCAGAGACTGCGCAGCAACTGATGCGTTCCCGTTATAGTGCCTTCGCCAAGCATGAAATCGATTACATCAAAACCACCACCGCGCTGGGTCAGCAACAGGCACTGGACCTGCAAGCGATTAGTGATTGGAGCAAGGCCAATCAGTGGTTAAAACTTGAAATTGTTCAAACCAATGAAAAACTAGATAAAAATCATGCCTTAGTCGAGTTTAAGGCGCATTTTCATGATGGCAAGCAGGCACACGTGCATCATGAAGCTTCGCATTTTGTAAAATTTGAAGGCCACTGGTATTTTCTGGACCCGACCACGGAGCAGAAACTCAGCATGAAACAGGTTTGCATTTGTGGCTCGGGGAAAAAATTTAAGCAATGTTGTGCGGGATTTTTATAACTTTCACATAGATTTAGCTTAGAATAAGCGCCATCTCAAAGCCTCAGGTGGAAGCAGGGCGATGTTACTGACCGTCATCTATATTATTGCAATTACCGCTGAAGCGATGACCGGGGCACTGTCCGCTGGCCGACGCAGCATGGACTGGTTTGGTGTCATGATCATTGCCTGTGTTACGGCACTGGGTGGTGGGTCGGTCCGTGATGTTCTGCTGGGACATTATCCTTTAACCTGGGTCAAACACCCCGAATATCTGGTGCTGACCTGTTGCGCTGCTTTCGTCACCATCCTGATTGCAAAATGGATGCGCCAGTTACGTAATGTCTTCCTGGTACTGGATGCCTTGGGTCTGATTGGTTTTACCATTATTGGCTGCCAGATTGCTCTGGAAATGGGACATGGTTTTGTGGTGAGTGCCGTTGCAGGTGTCTTGACCGGTGTATCCGGCGGGATCTTGCGTGACATCCTATGTAATGATGTACCTTTGGTTTTCCGTCGTGAACTGTATGCCAGTATTGCTTTTGTTTCAGTGATCTTTTACTGGCTCTGTAGCCATTACGGCTTGTCGCAGGACCTGACCATTCTTTCCACCCTGATTTTCGGCTTTAGCTTGCGTTTGATCGCCATCTATTTTGGACTGGAAATGCCAAAATTCATTTATAAAGAAGATGATGAACATTCGGCATCTTCCAAAGACGAATCCTGATTTGTAATCGTCATGAATGCGGCTATAAAAAATAGCCGCATTCAGCTTAATTCATAGTATAAAAAATACAAAGCAGCCTACCTGTTGAGAAAGCAGCATCTCCCGTTCCACCTGATCAGAGATTTTTGTTATGGATTTAGTTTCTCGCATACAACGCTTACCGATTGGTCGGTTTCATTACACCTTGCTGGTGGTGATTGGACTCGGTTGGATGTTTGATGCCATGGATACCGGATTGATTTCGTTTATTCTGGCAAAAATGGCTGAAGACTGGCAGATGACTGCGGATCAAAAAAGCTGGGTAGTGTCGATTGGTTTTGTTGGTATGGCAATCGGTGCAATCTGTTCAGGTGGTCTGGCAGACCGTTTCGGCCGTAAAACCGTATTCGCTGTGACACTGGTGATTTATAGCTTGGCTACAGCAGCCTGCGCTTTTGCACCGAATTTGACCTGGTTGTTGGTGTTTCGTTTTATCGTCGGTTTAGGTCTGGGTGGACAGTTACCCGTGGCAGTGACGCTGGTCAGTGAATATATTCCTGCGCATGTACGTGGCCGTTTTATCGTGTTGCTGGAAAGCTTCTGGGGACTGGGCTGGTTGGTTGCGGCTCTGGTATCGCGCTTTGTCATTCCGGATTTTGGCTGGCAAACCGCTTTCCTGATCGGTGGTCTGCCTGCGCTATATGCGATTGTGATCTGGAAAATGGTGCCGGAATCTATTCCATTTCTGATTAACCGTGGCCGTGTAGAAGAAGCTTCGGCACTGGTGAAAAAGATCGAGCGTCAATGCGGCGTTGAAGTTTATGAAATCTTTGAAGTGAAGCCGGTCGCAGAGAAACAGCATATTTCATTTACCCAGTTGTGGTCGGGTATCTTTGCGCGTCGTACCCTCATGCTGTGGCTGATCTGGTTCGGTATTATATTTTCTTATTATGGCATCTTTACCTGGTTGCCAAGTTTGCTGGTCAAAGAAGGCTATAGCATCGTCCAGTCCTTTGAATACGTGCTGATTATGATTTTAGCGCAGTTGCCCGGTTATCTGGTGGCAGCATGGCTGGTCGAAAAACTCGGTCGTAAACCGACCTTGGCAGGTTTCATCGGCATGTGTGCCATCTCGGCATATTTCTTTGGCCAGTCGGGCAGTGTCACCGAAATTGTGATCTGGGGCTGTCTGATGTCCTTCTTTAATCTGGGTGCTTGGGGCGTGCTTTATACTTATACACCAGAACAATATCCAACCAATATCCGTGCTTTTGGTTCAGGCTGGGCTGGCGCAGTAGGCCGAATTGGGGGCATCGCAGCACCTTTTGCTGTCACCCATCTGATGGGCATGCCAAATGGTTTCAGTTATGTCTTCACCATGTTTACTGCGGTTCTGGTTGCCGTTGCAATCGTGATTCTGGTTTTGGGTGAAGAAACCAAAGGCAAGACCCTTGAGTCGATGGGCTTATAAACTTGATGAATTTTTAGTTGCTTAGGGTCTATAAAGTGGATATTTTTAGGCCATAAGACACAAATTGTCGCGCTGAGGTATTTGATGCTCTTGTGTCATCCCCAGCCGCGACATAGCATAAGAAACATTGATACAAAAACGAATTATTTAGGACTATAGGTTGTTATGACAAGCCTTGCGCATCATGCGACAGAAAACCGCTCCGTAGCAGAATTTACCGAACAAGCTTATCTGAATTACGCCATGTACGTGATTATGGATCGGGCATTACCGCACATCAGTGATGGCCTGAAACCGGTACAGCGCCGTATTGTCTATGCCATGAGTGAGCTGGGCCTGAAATGGACCAGCAAACCAAAGAAATCTGCACGTACCGTCGGTGACGTACTGGGTAAATATCATCCGCATGGTGACTTGGCCTGTTATGAAGCCATGGTGCTGATGGCACAGCCGTTTAGCTATCGTTATCCGTTTATTGAGGGACAGGGCAACTGGGGCTCCCCCGATGATCCGAAGTCTTTTGCCGCAATGCGTTATACCGAAGCCAAACTGTCTCAGTACAGTGAACTGTTACTGTCTGAACTGGGTCAGGGTACCTGTGACTGGCAGGACAACTTTGACGGTTCGATGAAAGAGCCGGTGAACTTGCCGGCACGTGTACCGAATATTCTCTTAAATGGTACAACGGGAATCGCCGTCGGTATGGCCACCGACATTCCGCCGCATAACCTGCGTGAAGTGATTAAAGGCACCATTGCCCTGATTCGTAACCCGAATCTGACCGATGAAAAAATCTCAGAATATATTCCTGCGCCGGACTTGCCGACCAAAGCAGAAATTATTACCCCACCTGCTGAACTGTTAAAAATTCAGGTCACAGGTCGTGGTAGTTATCGTATGCGCGCGGTCTATACCGTCGATAAAAATGAAATTGTGATTACCGAACTGCCATATCAGGTCTCAGGCTCCAAAATCATCACCCAGATTGCCGACCAGATGCAGGCCAAGAAACTGCCTTTGGTCAGCGATGTACGGGATGAATCGGATCATGCCAATCCAACCCGTTTAGTGATTGTATTGCGTTCTAACCGGATTGATGCCGAAGCGGTGATGAGTCATTTATTTGCCACCACTGATCTGGAATCGAGCTACCGTGTCAACATGAATATGATTGGTGCCGATGGCCGTCCACAGGTGAAATCGATTCGTCGCATTTTACTGGAATGGATCGAGATCCGTAAAACCACGGTGACCCGTCGTCTGCAATATCATCTGAACAAAATCGAAAAACGCCTGCATATTCTGGGGGGGCTGATCATTGCCTACTTGAGTATCGATGAAGTGATTCAGATTATTCGTGAACAAGATCAGCCCAAGCCCGTGTTAATGGAACGCTTTGGCATTGATGAGATTCAGGCCGAAGCCATTCTGGAGCTGAAACTGCGTCATCTGGCCAAGCTTGAAGAAATGGAAATGCGCCGTGAGCAGGAAGAACTGGAAGCGAAGGCTGCGGTGATTCGTGAACAGCTGGCCAATCCGGAATCTTTAAAAGCACTGATCATCAATGAACTGAAAGATGATGCCAAGAAATTCGGTGATGATCGCCGTTCGCCACTAGTGCAACGTGCCGAAGCTGCTGCGATTAATGAAAATGAAATGTTACCAGCCGATCCTGTGACTGTGATTTTGTCAGAAGCCGGCTGGATTCGCTGTGCCAAAGGCCATGATGTTGACGCTGAAAATCTGAATTTCCGTGCCGGTGATCAATATCTCAGTCATGCACAGGGCAAATCCAATCAGCGTGTCTATGTATTGGATGAATCGGGACGTAGTTATGCCTTGCCAATCAATAACCTGCCGTCGGCGCGTGGTCTGGGTGAACCTTTAAGTTCAAAATTATCACCTGCCAGCGGCATCGGTTTTAAACAGGTCTTTGTTGCAGAGGATGAGACGGAAGTCCTGGCGCTGAGTGACAAGGGTTATGGTTTTAAAACGCAGGCCAAACAGCTGGATACCAATGCCAAAGCAGGGAAGGCCTTCCTGAACTTATCCGATGGGGCGCAAGTCATGAGCCTGCAGCCACTTGAAGATGCCACGCATGTTGCACTGCTCAGTTCAGCAGGACGCCTGTTGATTGTCGATTTAGCAGAATTGCCTGTATTGAACAAAGGTAAAGGAAATAAATTGATACAACTTGAAGGTGGTGATCAAATTTTGTCCATGACAATATTGAAGCTTGATGAAATAATTCAAGTGCTTGCAGGACAACAGCAGTTAAAATTAAAAGGGGATGATTTGCAGAAATATATCGGCAAGCGCGGTGCAAAAGGACAGCTTTTACCACGCGGATATCAAAAAGCAAATAAACTGTTGATTCAAAGATAAGACTAGCATCCATCCTGTAAAATACGTTATATATGAACAACGATTCAACAAGATGGATGCAATATTGCACATATACAAGTCTAAAAATGGCGTGTGATATTGAAAAAAACAGTTGAAAACACTAAGGATTATGATTGGAGAGATGGGCATTATGGAAAAAATTTGGTTGGCTGAATACCAAAAGACAGGGATTCCGGAAACAGTAGAATTACCGGCAGAGCATACTTCTCTAGTCGATGTTTTTGAACGTAATTTCCAAAAATTTGGTTCGCGTGATGCCTTTATCTTTATGGATAAGGCCATGACTTTCAATGAATTGGAAGAGGCGAGCCGTAAGTTTGCAACGTATTTACAAAGCTTGGGGTTGGCAAAAGGTTCACGTGTTGCAGTGATGATGCCAAACGTGCTTCAGTATCCGGTCGTGGCACTTGGGGTGTTCCGCGCAGGTTTGGTGCTGGTCAACGTCAATCCACTTTATATTTCGCGTGAACTTGAGCATCAACTTAATGACTCAGGTTCTGAAGTCCTGGTGATTATTGAGAACTTTGCCTCTGTTTACCAGGCGATTCTGGGTAAAACCCCGGTAAAACATGTGGTTATTGCTTCTGTAGGCGATATGCTGGGTGCTTTGAAAGGAACTCTGGTGAACTTTGTCTTGCGTTCTGTGCGTAAGCAGATTCCAGCTTGGGACATTCCAGGCCACGTGAAATTCAATACGGCATTAAATAAAATTAGCCCGAGCAATTACAAACGGCCTGAGTTGAGCCTGAGCGATACCGCGGTTCTACAATATACTGGTGGTACTACCGGCGTATCGAAAGGGGCTGAACTGACACATCGTAACCTGGTTGCGAACATGTTGCAGTGTGACGGGATCTTCCAGAGTAAGTTTGGTGCACAAGATGGCCAGCCAGATGACCGTATTTTCTGTGCCTTGCCGCTTTATCATATCTTTGCATTCATGGTGTGCGCACTTTATGGCATGTATAAAGGTCAGGCCAACGTCCTGATTCCGAATCCGCGTGATCTTCCTGCGGTGATGAAGGAACTACGTAAATACCAGCCGACTTTCTTCCCGGCAGTGAATACACTATTCAATGCGCTGGTGAACAATGAAGAGTTCAAACAGCTTGATCATAGCAAATTGAAAATGGCGATGGGCGGCGGTATGGCGGTACTTCCTTCTACAGCAGCAGCGTGGAAAAAGCTCACTGGAACCAATATTGTTGAAGGTTATGGCTTGTCTGAAACCTCTCCGGTTGCAACGGCAAACCCGCCTGCTTCTGAAGAATTCAGTGGCACCATCGGTATTCCATTGCCATTAACTGAAGTGGCGATTCTGGATGATGACGGCAATGAAGTTGCACTGGGTGAGCAAGGTGAAATTTCAATCCGTGGTCCTCAGGTCATGAAAGGCTACTGGAACCGCCCAGACGAAACTGAAAAAGTCATGGTTAATGGCTTCTTCCGTACTGGTGATATCGGTGTCATGGATTCACGTGGTTATGTGAAAATCGTAGACCGTAAAAAAGACATGATTTTAGTGTCTGGTTTTAACGTGTATCCATCTGAGATTGAAGAAGTTGTTGCAACCCATCCAAAAGTACTGGAAGTGGCTGCGATTGGTGTGCCAGATGAAAAATCTGGTGAAGTACCGAAACTGTTTGTTGTGAAAAAAGATCCGTCTTTGACAACAGAAGAAGTCTTGGCCTTCGCTAAAGAAAATCTGACCGGTTATAAACGTCCACGCTATGTGGAGTTTATGGACGAATTACCGAAATCGAACGTGGGTAAAATCCTGCGTAAAGATTTACGTAAAACAGCTTAAACTCGATATTAAAAAAAGCGCCTGATGGCGCTTTTTTTATTTGCAGGTTTGTCCCGTCCTGAAATAAGTTTACACCTTAAGAGACTTATTTTATGGAACATGCACGAGAACAACGAGTTAAGCGCACACAACGTGATTATAGCTTCGCCTTTAAAATGATGGTGGTACATGAAG
>NZ_VPCG01000040.1:0-22569 GCF_013418355.1 Acinetobacter sp. YH12151
GGATAATCTTTTTCAGATTCAATTAGTAATTGAACCGCTCTTTCTCTGATTTCAGGGGTATATTTTAATTTTGTCATCGGGATAGTCTCTCAGAATATTGACTCTCCGACAAACCCGGTACGGTTCAGAGTTGATATAAAACGCTAGACCATATGCTTAAACTTTTAATGAGATAAGAATAGTGAGTAAACGACCTTATAAAGCAGTAGCCTTTGATGTTTTTGGAACGCTAATTGAAATTAAAAATAGTCAATCACCTTATAAAAAAATGATGAAATGGCTTAAACAACAAGGGCGAAAACCACAACCAAATGATGCTGCGATAATCATGTCGCTAGATGGCAATTTTGAGACAATCGCTTCTTATTTCGGTTATCAACTACCCGCTCCCTTGTTAGCTGAAATGAACAACGATCTTCAAAATGATTTAAAGCATATGCATGCTTTTGAAGATTCAATTCCAACGCTCATTGAACTTAAAAATCTAGGATACAAATTGGCAGTCTGCTCCAATGCAGCAACGCCTTATGGTGAACGAGCACAGCACCTACTTCCACCTTTAGATGCTTATGCATGGAGCTTTCTGGTCAGTGCAAATAAGCCAAATCCTTTAATCTACCAACACTTTTTAACTCAAATGAACTGTCAACCAAATGAAGTTTTTTTCATTGGTGATACTCAAATTGCTGATGTAGATGGGCCGAAAAAATTAGGCATGTCTGCAAAAATAATTGATCGTAAAAATGGTGAGAGTCTTTTAGATGTGCTCCACCCCTTGTTAAAAAAATAAATTATAAATCATTTTCGAGCTGATTTTTAAGATACCAAATCTGGTACTTAACTCATGATATTGAGGATTTAAGTACCAAATTTTGTACCTAACAAATGGGATTGAATCATTAATTCAGTAAGCATAAATATGATTTTTTTATTTCATAATTTTTTTGAATAACCATTTTTTTGAAGTTTTAAACGAAACGAGTTTTTAAAAAATGTCATGTGCTAAGTTTTCCACATGACGATTTATGACTAGGGAAATTTATGCCTAGCCGTGAATAATTTTTAGATCAGCTCTATTGGCTAAGTAATTTTATGCAAAACGAAATTTTAGATGTTCTTTTAGAACTAGGGCTTACAGCTATCGATTGGGTAGATGCTTCAGTGTTCTCAAAGCTTACAGGCATTGAAGAACAAAAACTGACACATTGGCGAAAAAATTGGCCACAAGATCTAGTTTGGACAAAACAAGATGGAAATATTTACTACTCACTTAGAGGTTATAACCAATGGTTGACAGAACAAACTCAAAAACGTTACCAACCGGCGTTAGAATTAGGGAGAATGCACTCGAAATCAACTTCACCTCTAAAAAGCAGCGCTACTACATTACACTCCCACACCCGCCGACTGCGGAAGGTATCCGTACAGCCGCTAAAATTAGAAGTGACCTCATAAATAAAGCCAAATGGGGGATTTTAACTGAGAATGATATAGCACAAGCAAAAGGCCTTGATGTTACAGAAACTGAATCAATGGATGGTCAGCAAGTCTTATTTCAAGATGTTGCACAAAAATTTTTAAAGTTTTCGATTGCCAATAAAGATTCAAAAAATGGCTATCGCAAAATTTTAGAATGTCATTGGATGCCTTATTTTGCATTAACACCAATAGCCAATATCACGACTGAAGATATTGAGGAAGTCATTATCGATCGTGATTTTCAAACAGCGAAAACATTTAATAATTGCGCCACGCCTTTACGTGGAGTTTTCGAGTTGGCTGTTAAGCATAATCAGATTTCTGTAAACCCTATGAATAAAATTAAGAATCGTAAGGTTCAGGTGGAAACACCTGACCCCTTCACACGTAAGGAGATGGAAGCCTTACTAGCTTGGCTCGACAAAAGCTTACATGATGAGGACAAATTTTATCGGTGGTATTTTGAGTTTGCCTTCTGGACAGGCTGTAGACCTTCCGAAATGATTGCTCTTAGAGAAAGTGATATTGACTGGTTCAACGGTACATTCAAGGTCAGCAAAAGCCGTGTACGTGGTTTAGAAAAAAAGGTGACAAAAACACATACATCTCGAGAAGTATATCTGAATGAACGATCAACTCTGGCTTTGAAAGCTTTGCTACAATTTAAAAAGGATCAAGGCTACAAAACAGATTATGTAATGCTATGCCCCAAGACTAAAGAACCGTTCTTTAATGAAAAACCACCTAGGGAGCGTCTTGTAGAAGCAATGAAAACGTGTTCTATACGTCACCGCCCTGCATACAATGCAAGGCATACTTATGCGACGATGTTGCTGATGGATGGCGTCAATCCAATGTTTGTAGCCGATCAACTTGGACATAGTCTACAAATGCTGATCAAACGCTATACAAAATGGTTGCATGGGGATAAAAATAAGCAAGAAATTGCGAAACTTAGCGTAACTCGTACAGCCTAAATACGTCGAAATCAAAAGCTCTTGCAATGAAAAATGTGGCAAATGTGTGGCAATAAAAAAGCCACTTAATATAAGTGGCTGATTTATAACAAGAATTTTGGTGGAGGTGGCGGGAGTTGAACCCGCGTCCGCCAGCATTACGCTCGAGAATACTACATGCTTAGATATCGTCTATTGTTTTAACTCTTTGTGACCCGACGAACAGGATACAAATCGCGATCCTCTTAGTTTAGTACAAAGCCCCGAGGCTTGGCTTTATACGGACTTGTGTGCGTGCGCTTCAGTCGGACTCTCTAACCACAAGTATTCGGAGAGGCGGACAAGCTGCCCTTAGGCAGCTAGAGCGTATGATTCGTCGTTTGCGACTAAAAAATGCAAATTTGATTTACGAGAGAAAATGCGCTCTCGGCATGCATCTATGAGTTTCATCACCAGCGTCGAAGCCAGAAACACCCCCAAAGTACAAGGCAATCATAGCATAGATGTCAAAAATTACGATGCATTTTCTAAACATTTACACAACTTGATGCGCTTAATTACATTATTGCGCTAATATTTTACTTTTCAAGCCGAATAACAGAAAAATTATGAGCTATTTACTGGCCCTAGATCAAGGAACCACATCGAGTCGGGCTATTATTTTTAATGAACATGGACAAATTCAGGCAACGGCTCAACGTGAAACCCATATTCAGACGCCACATTCAGGTTGGGTCGAACAGGATGCTCAGGAAATCTGGAGCACGCAGATTGCGGTGGTACAGCAAGCGCTTGCTACGGCGCGTATTCTCGCCAAAGATATTAAAGCCATTGGTCTGACCAATCAGCGCGAAACTACGGTGGTTTGGGATCGAAGAAATGGTAAACCGCTCGCGCCGGCCATCGTCTGGCAAGACCGTCGAACGTCTGACTGGTGTAACCAGCTGATTGAACAAGGCTGGATGTGCAAAATTCAGCAAAAAACCGGTCTACGGATTGATCCTTATTTTAGTGCAGGAAAATTGGTCTGGTTTCTGGAGCATGTAGAAGACGTACGTGAACTGGCTGAACAGGGTCATGTCGCTTTTGGTACTATCGATAGCTGGCTGATCTGGAACCTGACTCAAGGCGCAGAACATGTGATTGAAGCCAGCAATGCTTCCCGTACCATGCTGATGAATCTGCATCAACAAACTTGGGACGAAGAACTACTGGAGCTGTTTCATATTCCTGCTTCGGTCTTACCAAAAATTATTTCCTCGGATAATTATATCGCTGACACCGCTTCAGGTTTACTCGGTGCCAATATCCCCATTACCGGTATTCTAGGTGATCAGCAATCTGCACTGTTTGGTCAATCCTGTTTTGAAGTGGGGAGCGCAAAAAATACCTATGGCACCGGCTGTTTTATGCTGTTCAATACCGGTCAAGACATCCAGCTCAGTCAGAATAAACTGCTTTCTACCCTTGCCTGGCAAGCGCAGGGTCAAACCACCTATGCGCTCGAAGGCAGCGTATTTATGGCAGGTGCGGTAGTGCAATGGCTACGTGATGGTCTGGGGATTATTCAACAAAGCCGTGATGTGGAAAAACTGGCCTGTAAAGTTGAGGATACCGACGGCGTGGTTTTGGTTCCAGCCTTTACCGGACTTGGCGCGCCGCATTGGGACAGTGAAGCGCGTGCCCTGCTCTGTGGCATGTCTCGTGGTACGACTCAAGCGCATATCGCCCGAGCAGCCTTAGAATCAATCGCTTTTCAGGTATCGGATGTCCTCAGTGCAATGCAATCCGATATTGCCCACCCTTTAAAAGAATTACGGGTCGATGGCGGTGCCAGTAGCAATGACATGCTGATGCAGTTTCAGGCAGATATTCTCAATGTGCCGGTGCTGCGTCCGAAAATGCTGGAGTCTACCGCTTGGGGGGCAGCCGCCATGGCCGGATTAAAATCCGGAATATTTTCCAGTCTGGAGGAAATTTCGCAGTCTTGGCAACTTGAACGTGCCTTTGAACCAAAAATGAAAAATGATGAGCGTGAAGCTCATTTAGCCAAATGGCAGAAGGCCTTAAAACGGGCCAAATCAGATCTATAACCTGTATCGATCTGAAGGTCGAAAGCTAAAAAAGCACTGTTAAACAGTGCTTTTTATTTTCTATCTCTTACCCTCAATAAGCATAAGATGCAATCGCTGTAGCAATTGGCTTATCTTCATCATTGATCATGGTCATACGCATGGTGCAGCCCTTACGCCCCAAACGTAAGGTTTCTGCCCGCGCGATAAAATATTTACCACGCCCGGGCGCCAGATAATCCACCCGCATATCCACTGTCGCCAAACGCGAGACTTTTTTAATGGTGTCCGCAATGGTTTCAGGTTCGGCTTTTTTATATAACTCCCCCATCGCTACAATTCCACCGACACTATCGAGTACCGTGGCCGCAAGACCGCCATGCAAAATTTGAAACGCGACATTACCAATCATAAAATCCTGCATTTCGACATAGGCTTCGATCTGGCCTTCCACCACCCGCATGCTCATGCCATTATGCTTAAAAAAAGGAGAGCTATTAAAAGCATGTACCAACTGATTTAAGACCACATCAATATCCACCTTTGCCCCCAAGTGTATATTACCTGTCCAGCTTTTCTCTGTCTTAGTCATCACTCTGCTCAAATCCACCGCAATAAAAAACCGCTAATTTATGCCCAAAAATTTCAGTTAGGGCTACAATAGGTGCCTAGTTTAATACTGATTGCTGAGATTTTTATGACCTATACGTTCAATCGTCCCGCGTTTCCTGCAACTCGCATGCGTCGTATTCGTAAAAATGAGCATTTACGTTCTATGGTACGTGAAACGCATCTCAGTGCAGATCACCTGATTTATCCAGTATTTGTACTGCCGGGACAAAACCAGAGCCAAGATATTCCCAGTATGCCGAATATCCAGCGCCTGTCAGCAGACTTGCTGTTAAAAAAATCAGAGCGTCTGCTGGAACTGGGCGTCAATAAACTGGCACTGTTTCCAGTCACACCACAAGAAGATAAAAGCCTGACCGCCGAAGCGGCTTGGCGCGAAGATGGTCTGGTCCAACGCACTTTGCGTTTATTAAAAAAAGAACTGCCAGAAATGGTGCTGATTACTGATGGTGCACTCGACCCATATACCACGCATGGTCAGGACGGCATTATTGATGAGACCGGTTATGTCTTAAATGATGAAACGGTCGAATGTCTGATTAAACAGGGTCTCAGCCATGCCGAAGCAGGCGCAGATGTATTTGCCCCAAGTGACATGATGGATGGCCGGATCGGTGCAATTCGTCAGGCCTTTGAACAAAATGGGCATATTTATACCTCAATCATGGCTTATTCAGCCAAATATGCATCTAGCTTCTATGGCCCCTTCCGTGATGCAGTCGGTTCTGCCAGCAATTTAAAAGGCGGCAATAAATACAATTACCAGATGGATGTCGGTAACCGTGCCGAAGCACTGCATGAAATTGCGCTGGATATTCAGGAAGGCGCAGACATGGTGATTGTCAAACCGGGCATGCCTTATCTTGATATCGTCCGTGAAGTTAAAGACACTTTTGGTGTACCAACCTTTGTCTATCAGGTCAGTGGTGAATATGCGATGCTGGCCGCTGCCATTCAAAATGGCTGGTTATCTGACAGCGTGATTATTGAATCACTGATGAGCTGCCGCCGCGCCGGTGCCGATGGCATCTGGACTTACTTTGCCGAAGAAGCTGCGCTTAAACTGAAAGACATGAAGTAAAAGGATTTCGGCGCAATGCATATCGCCATTATCGGCGCTGGCATCACCGGGTTGACGTCGGCGTTGGAACTGCTTGAACAGGGATGTTCTGTCACGATTTTTGATCAGCAAGTTGCCGGGCAGGCTGCATCCTGGGCTGGAGGCGGGATTCTTTCTCCGATGTATCCCTGGCGCTACCCCGCTGCAGTCAATACGTTGGCCCGACATGCCAAACCGCTCTATCAGGACTGGAATCAAAAACTACAGCCGCTAACCGGGATTGACTTCTAGATTCATGAAACAGGCATGCTGATTTTTGATGAAGCTGATTTTGAGCTTGGCTTGCGCTATGCGGAAAAATATCAGGACCCTCAGCAACAGGCCAAATTGCTTGATCAGACTCAGCTACAACAAATCAATCCCCGAATTGATCAGCGCAAGTTCAAACAGGCGATTTACTTTCCGGAACTGGCCAATATCCGCAATCCGCGACTATTACAGTCGGTCATCAGCTATTTAAAACAGCATCCGCATGTCACCTGGCAAGAGCACTGTAAAATCACTCAGCTTAATATTCAGCAAGGCTGGGTAACGAGTGTGTCCAGTGAAAGTGGTCAACACTTTCAGGCAGATCAGTTTGTAATCGCCACAGGCGCATGGTCTGCAGGCTGGTCAGAACAGCTTCGCTGTGAAATTCCGGTACAACCGGTGCAAGGACAAATGCTGCTGTTTAAAACCCCAGAAAACTGGCTACCGAGCATGTGCATGAACAAGGTCATGTATCTGATTCCACGGCGCGACGGACATGTTGTATGTGGTTCCAGTATGCGTCAAGTCGGTTTTGACACCTCGCCTTCTGCTGAAATCCGGCAAGATATTCTACAGGCTTGTCTGGAGATGGTGCCGGAACTGGCGGATTTTCCGCTGGTCAAGCAATGGGCCGGATTAAGACCCAGCTCACCCGATGGTATTCCCTATATTGGCAAAATCCCCGAATTGCAAAATGCCTGGGCCAATTTTGGCCATTTCCGCAATGGCTTATGCATGGCCCCAGCCTCAGGCAAGCTACTTGCTCAATTGATGCTTGAACAAACGCCGACCATTGTAGATCCACAGCCCTATGCTCCGGCCCATCTATTGGAGCCAGGTCGCTTAGTGCTTTAGGATATTATGCAGCGCTTCTTTCAAGGTTGGATAATCAAACTGAAATCCCGCATCCTGTAAAGCTTGAGGCTGTACATACTGACCGTTTAAAACCAGTTGCGATTGTTCTCCCAGCATCATTTTCAAGCTGCATGCTGGCAGTGGCAGTAAAGGTTTGCGTTTCAGTAGCTGTGCAGCAGTCCGGGCAAACTGTGCCTGACTGACTTTTTCCGGAGCAACCACATTAAAAATCTGCCCGGTCGTCGTTTCAAGCATCAAGAATTCAATCGCACGCAATACATCTTCTAAATGCACCCAAGTGACTGGCTGACGCCCATGACCAATCCGCCCGAACAGATTCAGTTTAATCGGCAATAACATCTGCGGCAGAATTCCACCACCTTTGCCGAAGACCACAGCAAAGCGAACAATTTTGGTGTCCTGACTGCTATAGGACAAAGCCAGTTGTTCCCACTTCGCACAGAGCTCAGACATAAAAATATCTTGTGGCGGGCTTTGTTCCGTATAGACCTGCTCCCAGCGCTCGCTCGGGTCAATACCATAATAACCAACGGCCGAGGTCGAAATAATCCGTTTCGGTTTGATCTGGTATTTTTCTAAATAGTCAAATAACTGTTTGGTGGTATCTAAACGGCTATCCAGCAATTTCTTTTTACGCGCTGCTGTCCAGCGTCCCTGACCGATGCTTTCGCCAGCCAGATTAATCACATAATCAATCTGAGGCTGTTTTAATTCATCCAGCTGGTTAATCCAGTGAAAATCTGGATGAGGTTCAGATTGATTCTTGCGGCGGGTCAGCCCAATCACCCGATAATCACGTTCTAATAAAAAACGTACCAGATGACTGCCAATAAAACCCCTCGCTCCGGTCACCAGCACTACAGGTTTATCCATAAGTCATTCTTAGCCCTGTTATTTTTTCTATTTAAATTATACGCAACTTATTCTGGGGTTTTTCAATCAATGCCCTCTTTGTCGTGGTGAATTTGTATCCTGCCTGATGCGATCAATTTATCAAGATCAATCGTCATAAAGCCACCTACCTATCAGGCCTGCGGCGAATTGCCAAACATTTGATCTGCCATACGCTGTGCCTGCTTGCCATAGAACCAGTAAGTCAATAGATACAACGGAATCGCGATCAGCAAGAACATGATCAGTACAATACTTATAAATTGTGGCTGCTGTAGATATAGCAAAAAGTCCTGCCAAGCATTTGGATTAGAGCGCGTGGCAATGAGAATACCAAGTAACAGAAATAGCAGGTTATAGCCCCAATAAATCAGACTAAAACCCAAAGTGAATTTTTTACGTTCCGACTGCGTTGGGGCACGTTTTTGATGTTTTAAAAACTTAAATAAGATCCAGATCATGGCTACCAGATAAGGAACAACCGTCAGTACGGCGCCCATCCCCGTTGGCATCAGTGCTGCCAGCACCCCGCAAATGCAGGTAAAAATAAAGCAGATAATAAAAAACCAGATAAAATAACGGGTTAAAGGCAACATAGGAATCACTCGGTGACATTCATCAAGCTAGTATAAAAAAAAACAGGTTTTTTTTCATTTTATTGTCAACCATCGGCCAGAAGGTGACGTTATATAGGGTACAAGGTACAAAAATTTGGACTGGCATCCACGAATTTTTGCTGACCTTAGAGCTAAAGCAATAAGTCCAGTGTACAGGGAAATTTTGAATAGCAGCCAAAATCTTCATGTAACACAAATTTGACCGACGATTTCACATCACTCGAATCGTCGGTTTTTATTTTTTAAAATTCCGATTTTTCAGCCTGATGAATTACATGACTGTTCAAGACTGGGTGATTTAGACACCACCATCCTGCCATTTTGCCTACTGATTAAAATAAATTCAGCCTGACATCAGCAACAATTCGCTGAAATATCTTTTTTAAGTAGATTTTCCCCTCAGCTTTTTCCTATAGTAGCAAGGCAGACATTTCAGGGTTCATCTACATGGCAGTTCATTTTCTTCACACTTCCGATTGGCATCTGGGGCAATTTTTCCATAACCATGACCGTGAATTTGAACATGCCCAGTTTTTGACTTGGTTGCTCGATCAAATTAAAACAAAACAGCCGCATGCCTTGTTGATTGCCGGTGATATTTTTGATGTGATCAATCCAGCCTCAAGTGCGCAAAAGCAACTGTATCAGTTTCTGGCCGATGCACATAATCTGGCCCCGCACATGCAGACTTTGATGATTGCCGGCAACCATGATTCCGGTTACCGGATTGAGCAGGTTGAACCTTTTCTGTCTAAATTCAATGCCAAAGCTGTGGGAATTGTGGGCCGAACCGCAGAAAACACCCTGAATCTGGATCGCTTGCTGATTCCGATTTATGATCAGGATAAAAATATCATCGCCTGGTGTCTGACCCTGCCCTATTTACGCAGTGCCGAAATTACCGGGCTGAATGAACATACCAGCAATAGCCAGAATGCGATTAGCTATCTGCATCAACAACTGATTGCCGAAGCCAAGGCCCGTAAACAGCCGCATCAAGCTCTGATTCTAATGTCGCATGCACATATGCAAGGTGGCGAAACTTCCGACTCGGAACGGCCAATTATTGTCGGTAATGAAGAAGCGCTCTCGACGGCGCTGTTTGATAAAGTGATTGATTATGTCGCACTCGGTCATCTGCATAAACCACAAAAAGTTGGTCAGCCGCATATCCGTTATAGTGGCTCACCGATTCCGCTGTCATTTAGTGAAATCAACTATCAACATCAGGTGGTTGAGGTCAGAATTGATCCTGAACAAAGCCCGGAACAGCGCTTTCAATACGATGTTCTAAAAGTGCCACGCACCGTCGAGCTGTTCCGGATTCGGGAAAAGCTGGAAGATTTAATTGCTAAACTTCAGGCCTTGCCTGCCGGAGAAATCGAACAACTGTCGGCACGACATTTTCTGGAAATAGAATACACCACCGATGCGCCGCCACCAGTCGATTTACGCCAGCAAATTGAACTGGCTTTACCCGCCAACCGTTACCGCTTGCTGCGCATCAGCCGGATTTATCAGCAACAGGCCGAACATACGCAAGGAGATTCGAAAATTGATCTGGCACCACCGACGCCGGAATCGCTGTTTTTGAATATCTGGAAAAAAATGGGCTATGAACATGATCATTCTGTACAACAGGATTTTCAGCAACTTCTGGTTGAAGCCCAGCACGAACTTGCTCAGAAACAACAAGCCTAGGATCGGCCATGAAAATTTTACGTTTGAGTCTCAACAACCTGGCCTCCCTCACTGGCACCCATCATATTGATTTTGAATCCAGCCCTTTAACACATGCCGGCCTGATTGCAATCACTGGAAAAACCGGAGCCGGTAAATCGACCCTGCTCGATGCCATGTGTCTGGCGCTCTATAACGAAATTCCACGTCTAAAAGGTGCGACCGGCAGCCTGAAAGATGCCGGTGGTCAGGATGTTTCGATTAAAGACTCCAAGAATATTCTACGCCGTGGCTGCGTGCATGGTTTTGCCGAGCTGGAGTTTATTGCCCTGGATAGCAAACGCTATACAGCACGCTGGGAGATTCGCCGGGTACGTCAGAAAGTCGATGGCAATCTAAAAGTAGATCGTTTTATCAAGTGCATCGATGATGATACGACGCTAACGCAAAAAATATCTGAAGTTACCCCCTTAATTGAAAAACTGCTGGGCCTGAGCTTTGAACAGTTTACCCGCGCGGTACTGCTGGCGCAGTCGGAAGTTGGCGCATTTTTAAAAGCCAAAGATCATGAACGTGCAGACTTGCTGGAATATCTGACCAATTCGCAGATTTTCAGTGAGGTCAGTAAAAAAGCAGCGGAAAAGCATAGTCAGGTTCGACAAAAGCGCCATGAACTGGAAAACTGGCTCGGTCATCTGGAATTATTATCCGAAGACGATATTACTCAGCTTCAACAGCAACATACTGCCTTCAACCAGATACTTGAGCATTTTAACCAGAGTGAAAAATTACTAGAAAATGACCTGAAATGGTATCGGCAGAAACATGCTTTATATACTGAAATTCAGGCCAAAAAAGAAATTTACGATGTACAGCTGGATGCCGATCAGAAGCTGACCGCACAAAAGCAGTTGCTGGTTCATTTGGATGAGTTTCAGGGCATTCGAGAACAGTTTATCCAGCAGAATCAAATGCTCACGCAGCAAAAACAGCTTGCGATACAACAACAATCATTCGAACAGCAGCTACAACAGGTGCAACAGCAACGTGATGCTGAATTTGCGCAACTTGCTCAGATCCAGCAACAGCAACAAGCCCATGTTCAACATATGCATGCCATGCAGCCGCATCTGGAACAAGGTCTAAAACTGGATCATGAGATGCATCTGGTCGGCAATGACTATAAGAAAAAATCAGCAGATTTATTGGACTATGCACAGCAGTATATCCAACCCTTGCAACAACAGATTGAATCATCGAAACAGCAACTCGCATCTGCTGCCGAGCAGCAACAGCAACGCCTGACGCAACTTGAACAGCAGGCTGATCTTGCCGTGTTTGATCTGGAACCACAAAGTACACTGCAACGACTGCAAGACTATCAAAAGCTGTATCAACAGATGCAGCAACAGGCGCCGGCAGTACTCTCTCAATCGCGTACTGAACTGGAACATTCCCGGCAGCAGCTGGCTCAACAAATCGAAAGTTTGCAGCAACAATTTGGCAATCAAGCCCAATTGGAACAACAGCTTCAGCAGCAGCAGACTGTACAGCAACAGAGCACGACTCAACTGCTTAAACTGGAAGGCTTGATCCAGCACGTGGCACGTCTAGCGGAACAGGAAGCCGAACAACAGCAACTCAAACAAGACGTAGCGCATGCACAGACAGAATTAACCCAGCTTGAACATACGGAAATTCAACTGCAGCAAATAGTCAGCAACACCGAACAGGAATTTGAACAACTACAAAATATGCTGCAGCAACAGCGCCTGCTGCAAACCCAAAGCGTGCAGGAACTGCGCGCGCAGCTCAAACCTGATGAAGCCTGTATGGTCTGTGGCAGCCAACAGCATCCGTTTGTCCAACATCAAGCATTATTAGACACGGCGCTAAACCAGCTGCAAGATCAACAGCTGCAACAGGCACAACAACAACTGAATCAGCTTAAAGATGATTTAAAAGCAACCCAGATTCAACAATCCAAAATCAAGATGCTCCTTGAGCAAAAACAACAGCGTTTAATCCACATTGAACGGATACTGAATGAACAGCACCAGACATTACAACAAAACTTAAAAGAGTTAGGACTTGAGCCAGCCAATCCTGATCATTCAGCTCAGTTGCTCCATCCCCTGCAAACACAGCTTGGCCAATGGCAACAGCAACACACTCAGGCAAACGAACAGTTCAAAATCCTGCAACAGACTTGGCAAAACTGGCGACAACAGCAACAGCAACTCGACAGCTTACAACTGAGTCTGCAAAAAATGCTGCAACTGGATCAACTGATTGAGCCAATTCTTACAGTACTGCCCGAAGCACAGCAGCTCGCTTGGCACAAGAATGCGCCTGCTGCCTGTACCCAGCTGCAACAACATTTGCAGCAGCGATTACATCTTGTCAATCAAGTCAAAACTGCGGAACAGGAGCTACAAGGTTTCAAGCAGCAACTGAATCAGGCTCAACAGCAACTACAGATGCATGAGCAGCGGCATACGCAAATACAGGCCGAGACCCATTATTTGCTTGAACAAGGCAAAGACTTACGTCAGCAACTCAATCAGCTGACCGAACAACATGCCGGTCAGACCTATAAGCTGGCAGCAGAATGGCGACAGCAACTGGATACCCAGTTAAAAGCGCTTAATAGCCAGCTTCAAGCACAACGCCAGGTATATGAACAGCATGAGCAAGCTTTGCATCAGGCTTTACTTAAACAACAGGCTTTGCTGACCCAAATGCAACAGCTAACTCAACAGCAGGCACAATCTGATCAGGCCATCCGTACATGGCAAAATCTGCATCGACATTTTAATGCGGAACTGATCCAACAATGTCTGACCATTGGTCTGAGTGAACATCAGCAAATCCGGCAGCAATTACAGGCACAACATCAAGCACTGGAAAATGCCAAAATTGCCTGGCAAACGCTGGAAGATCAATACCAGAAGCATCTCCAGCAACAGCCTGAACTTGCTTTTGAGGAAGTGGAAGCACATTTAAATAGTTTGGCACAGGAAAAAACCGAGCAACAAAACAGCTTCAATGAGATTGATACCAAACTGCGTATGAATGCCAATAATCAAAATACCTATGCCAAATATCAGCAACAGATTGAACAGGTCAAAGCCGAAGAATATCGCTGGGGCCGTATCTACGATTTAATCGGACATAAGGAAGGTACCAAGTTCCAGAAAATTGCTCAGGAACATCATCTGGATATCTTGGTGGAATACGCCAACCAACAACTGCAACCGCTGGCACCGCGCTATCAGTTGCACCGTATTCCAGACAGCCTGAGTCTGGCGATTATTGATCTGGACATGAACAGCGAAGTACGTCCGGTCTTGTCTTTATCTGGCGGAGAAACCTTTCTGGTTTCTCTGGCCTTGGCACTGGCGATTGCCAATATGGCTTCCGGTTCGATGAAACTGGAATCGCTATTTATTGATGAAGGCTTTGGTACTTTAGATCCAGCCTCATTACATATGGTGATGAATGCACTGGATCATTTACAAAGTCAGGGTCGTAAAGTGGTCTTAATCTCGCATGTGCAGGAAATGCATGAACGGATTCCAGTACAGATTCAGGTCAAGCCAGTCGGTGCTGGCGCCAGTACCATTCAGATTATAGGTTGACAATGATGCACCCTGCCCCAGACAGGCTCTCGCCCTATTTCAGCTTACAGCTCGAGAGCCTACGGGGCATCAGTGCCATTGTTGTACTGTTCACGCATTGCTTTCAGGCCTTTATCGCCCCTTTTGACCTTAGCCTGTATTCATGGGTGCGCCTGCTTGGTCAGGCCGCGGTCATGATTTTCTTTGTTCTGAGTGGTTATCTGATTGGCTATTCGATCCAGCACAATATTCATCAGCATGGTCAGTTCAATCTGCGCCGTTATACCCAACAGCGTTATCGCAGGATTTTGCCACCCTTTCTGTTTGCCATGGCTCTGAGCCTGTTGTTGTATCTGTTGGCACCACTACTCTTTGCCACTCAAAGCCATGCCTTTCAAAACAGTTTTGGCATGATGATCCGGACTGACTATGGTCTCGATTCAGGTGATTTTATTGGCGCTCTGCTGTTTTTGAATGGCTTCATCACGCCTACAGTTTCAGCCAATGCCCCGCTCTGGAGCCTGAGTTATGAAGTCTGGTTCTATGTCTTGGCCGGATTTCTGCCTTTTTTCAAAGATTCAGAAATAGCCAAAATCGGCTTTTTTAGTGTTTTAATCGTTTTATCCATCCTGAATATTCAGTTTTTTATTTATTTTCTGGTCTGGCTGATGGCCTTTGCCTGTTCATTTCGTCATATCCAGCGACATTTTCTAAACCGGTTACAAGTGCTTAAACTGGGGTTATTTGGCTTGGCATTTCTAATCGCCTGCATTGATGCTTACCAGTTTCATATCGTCGATCAAGCCCGACAATATCGCGCTGCAAATTTTACTCTCTTTAATTTCTGTATCGGCCTAGCATTTAGCTGCTGGCTGGTACAACTCCAGCAGCAGCGCAGTCACTACAATCCGGTCTGGGTACAATCCGCTGATTTTTCCTATACGTTGTATGTAACCCATTTCCCTTTGCTGCTGTTTATTCTGGGCTGTGTTCCGGCAACCTTGGCTTATGGTCTGGGCGGCGCTGTTTTAGCCTTGCTCGGCAGTATGGGCAGCCTGATTGTCTTTGCCTGGCTCATGGCAAAATGGCTGGAGCCACAAAGAAAAAAAGCGTTATCGAATAACGCTTAATCATACTTTTTCAAAATAACCCGACAACGCCTGTTAATCCTTTTGAGGACGTGCACCAAATAATGCCGTGCCGACACGCACCATGCTGGAACCGGCAGCAATTGCAGCCTGCATATCGGCCGACATGCCCATACTTAAAGTATCCCAATCTTCAGGATGCGCATGCTGAGCTTTCACCCTATCAAATAAAGCTTTAGCCTCGATGAAAGCTTGAGGATTCCCCGGCGCTGGAATCACCATCAAGCCACGTAAGCGCACATTTGGCAGTTGGCTGATTTGTCTAACTAAATCAGTAACTTCTTCCGGTTGGCAACCATCTTTCGTATCCTGAGCATCAATATTGACCTGAAGACAGATATTCAGCGCGAGCTGATCTTCTCTACGCTGATTGGATAAACGCTCGGCAATAATCAGACGATCCACCCCATGCACCCAGGCAAAATTTTCTGCCAGATGTTTGGTCTTGTTACGCTGTACATGGCCAATAAAATGCCATTCAATCTCCAAGTCTTTTAGAGCCGTAATTTTCTCCAGCGCTTCCTGCAAATAGTTTTCGCCAAAGGCACGTTGTCCTGCCTGATACATATCAGCCAGTACTGCACTCGGCTGGGTCTTGGAAACAGCCAGCAGTTGCACCGAATCTGGCTCACGACCGGCCTGAGCACAGGCTGTTTCAATTTGCGCTAAAACCTGATTTCGTGACTGTTGCAACATATTCATTGATGGGGTTCTCATTTCATTCATCTTTTTTTCCCTTGCCCATAAACCATAGGTATCTACACATTTTTTATAAATTGAATGCGATCTGAGCAATCGCATTCAGCTCATCAGACGAATACTCTGACAACAACTGAAGAGTGTTCAATAGTATTGAAAGCCCTGCCAGTATGGCAGGGGCACTTTCTAATTTTCTCCTTTTCTGTTGCCTACCTGAAATTCGGGTGAGAAATGCCCGAATTCTTATATTCTGCTCATCTGTACCACGCTGTACTCGCCATGTCAGCACACAAGCCATACTACTGATCAGTAGCCTTCTCAGGATTGCTTGAGGTGTCGTTTGTAGCCATGCCTCAACGTCATGTCCTGCCTGCTTAAGCAATTTAAAATAACACTCAATTGTCCAGCGCCAGTAATACCATGTACTCAATTCTGCTGTATCTATATCCATTGCAACATTACTCAGCAAACACCATCTCGCCACAATTTTACCGTCACAATCCTTAACGACAGAAACAACCAGCCTTGCATCGACAGCATCTCCCTGCTCAGGAGCAACCCGCTTCCCTGAGCTATCTTTCTGCTTTGGTTTTGCTGCGCGTGTTATGCGTATATGGGTCTCACCCACATGTAAAGTATGCTGATTGCCTTTGTAAGAAATATTTTTGATTGAATGCGTTTCTATCTTTTCTGCAATCTCGCCAACTTTGTATGTCTGACCGTGATACTCAACTCGATGACCTTCTTTGGCCCGAATCAGCCATTTGAAGCGATTCTTGCTCATCGCTCTTAGATGGGCAATTGAGTCACCTTCACGATCAATGATATGAACTTTTGTTTTCTCAACCGGATACTGTTCGATCGTTTTGATTTGTTCTGCGAGTGAATCCAAATGGGTTTTTCGCTCGCTGTATTGTTCACTGAATGTGGAATAACAGCCTGATGCGTCAGATAGCGTTTGAGCCAATGGTGCAATGGGAAGCCCCGATGCCGCATCAACCAGTAGACTGCTTTGCAGTTCATAGCCTGAATCATATTGATGGGTTCTTTGAAGACGCTGAGTTTTATTGTTATGTTTCACATATTGCAGTTGAGACCAATCATGAATAATCAGCGCATAAGGGTGAGAGGATTGATCAATCTGTTCAAATGCAAGTCGCTGTATTGGCTCATTCAATTGCTTGAAAGAGACTTTTTCATTATTGAGAAATCGCCAAACTGCCTGGGTGGTTGCAAAACTGGACTTCTGGGCAGAGGCCATTTCCTTAATTGCAGGGGCAAGTGAAGCAAGAGGATTCATATTAAGCTTTACGAGGGCGTTGTATCGTCTGACGAGACGTGTATCAAGATGGGAGATATTAAATTGAAGAGCATGCTCTTCAATTTAACCCAAAACTTGGGATTTGTGTAGATACCTATGCCCATAAACTAAGGGTTGGTTAAGCTGTGGGAAAGCCTTATTATTCTATCAAAATAATTAACATTTTAATGAACTTGGGGACCTTATGGATATCACAGAATTGTTGGCATTTTCTGCTAAAAATGGTGCGTCGGATTTACACTTGTCTGCAGGCTTACCGCCAATGATTCGTGTCGATGGGGAAGTTCGTCGTATCAACCTGCCAGCATTAGAACATAAAGAAGTACATAAACTTGTTTATGACATCATGAACGATAAACAGCGCCGTGATTTTGAAGAAAATCTGGAAACTGACTTTTCTTTTGAAGTACCCGGTGTGGCCCGTTTCCGTGTCAACGCATTTAACCAGAACCGTGGTGCCGGTGCAGTATTCCGTACCATTCCATCCAAAGTTCTGACCCTTGAAGATCTGGGCATGGGACAGATTTTTAAAGACATCTGTGAATATCCGCGTGGTCTGGTACTGGTCACAGGGCCAACCGGGTCGGGTAAATCAACCACCTTGGCGGCGATGCTGGATTATATTAACGACAACCGTTATGACCATATTCTGACCGTCGAAGATCCAATCGAATTTGTGCATCAATCCAAGAAATGCCTGATCAACCAGCGTGAAGTGCATCGTGATACGCATGGCTTTAATGAAGCCCTGCGTTCGGCACTGCGTGAAGACCCTGATATTATTCTGGTCGGTGAGATGCGTGACCTTGAAACCATCCGTCTGGCCTTAACTGCGGCAGAAACTGGTCACCTGGTGTTTGGCACCCTGCATACCACCTCTGCGGCCAAAACCATTGACCGTGTGATTGACGTATTCCCTGCCGAAGAAAAAGATATGGTTCGTGCCATGTTATCGGAATCATTGCAGGCTGTGGTTTCACAGGCCCTATTAAAGAAAAATGGCGGCGGACGTGTTGCAGCGCATGAAATCATGATTGGTATTCCTGCAATCCGTAACCTGATTCGTGAAAATAAAGTCGCACAAATGTATTCTGCGATTCAGACCGGTGCCAACTATGGCATGACCACACTGGATCAGACTCTGAAAACGCTGGTATCTAAAGGTCTCATCAGCCCGCAAGTGGCACGTACTGCAGCCAAACAGCCAGAAGCATTCTTATAAGAAAAATTAATTGTATTGGGGTTTTTATACATGGATTTTAACGGCTTACTCGATTATATGGTGGAGAAAAAAGCATCGGATCTGTTCATTACAGCCGATGTCGAACCTTCAATCAAGATTAACGGGCAGATTTTACCGATTGGTTCGATAAAATTACCCGGCGCGGCAGTAGGACAACTGCTCCATTCCATCATGAGCGACAAGCAGCGTAAAGAATTTGCAGACACGCGTGAATGTAACTTCGCCATCAGCACACCGGACAAAAGTGCCCGCTTCCGTGTCAGTGCCTTTCAGCAGCGTGATCAGCCGGGTATGGTGTTGCGTCGGATTGAAACCGTGATTCCGACCATGGATGAACTCAAATTACCGCCGATTCTAAAAGAACTGGCGATGACCAAACGCGGCATCATTATTTTTGTCGGGGCAACCGGTACCGGTAAATCAACCTCGCTGGCCTCGCTGGTCGGTTATCGCAATGAAAATTCCAAAGGTCATATCATTACTATTGAAGATCCGATCGAATTCGTTCACCAGCATAAAGGCTGTATCATCACCCAGCGTGAAGTCGGGATTGATACCGATTCCTTTGAAACTGCCCTGAAAAACACCTTACGTCAGGCGCCGGACGTGATTCTGATTGGTGAGATTCGTTCGCGTGAAACCATGGATTATGCGATTGCCTTTGCCGAAACCGGCCATCTGGTCTTTGCGACCCTGCATGCCAACAACGCCAACCAGGCCATTGACCGGATCATTCATTTCTTTGAAGCAGACCGGCATAACCAGCTGTTCATGGATTTGTCGCTGAACATGAAAGCCATTGTGGCACAGCAACTGATCCCAACCATCGATGGCAATGGTCGTCGTGCCGCGATTGAGATTCTGATTAACTCCCCCCTGATTGCTGACCTGATCCGTAAAGGTGATGTGCATGAGATCAAGGACCTGATGAAGCGTTCCCGTGAACTGGGCATGCAAACCTTCGATCAGGCACTGTATGACCTGTATAAGGCCAAGCAGATCAGCTATAAAGATGCGCTGAAACATGCGGATTCACCCAATGACTTACGTCTGCAAATCAAACTGGCAGAAGAAGGCGGCAGTCATTTATTACGTGCACATTCCAATATCACCTTTGATGGCCAGTCCTGATCAGATTGAGCACATAAAAAAACAGGCTTCAAGAAGCCTGTTTTTTTGTTTCAACCGGAGTGCAAATTATTTTTTACGAAACACTTCCTGACAGGCCGGCGCATCGCAGTAGCCATACAGATTCAGAGAGTGACCGGTTAATTCAAAACCAAATTTTTCAGCAACATCATGCTGCTCTTTTTCAATCGTATCATTGATGAATTCAACGACTTTGCTGCAATTCAAACAGACCAGGTGATCGTGGTGATCTTCCTGCATGATCTCGAAAACGGAATGATTGTTTTCAAAATTATGACGCTCAATAATACCCGCGGCTTCAAACTGTGTTAACACACGATACACAGTTGCTAAACCTACATCTTCACCCTGATCGAGTAAAGTCTTGTAAATATCTTCCGCACTTAAATGATGTTGTCTTGAATTTTCTAGTAATTCTAATATTTTAATTCGTGGAAGGGTAACTTTCAGTCCAGCTTTTCGTAAATCTTGGTTTGAAATAGTCATGTAAAAAGGTCTCTCAACAAAATCAAAGTTGGAATATGCAACAAACTTTAGATGCAGTATGATCTATCCTTGGATCAAATGCATCATAATTAATTTGGGATAGTTTAGCAAAATGCAAAAAATCATGTTGACGTTATTCGTCACTTCCTTGCTCGTCGGCTGTTCGACATTAGGTGTTTATAAAGTAGATATTCCACAAGGAACCCCTTTAACCCAAGCTCAAGCCGCTAAAATTCAAGTGGGAATGAGTCATCAACAGGTGCGTTTCTTACTGGGCAGTCCAACGGTAAGCGATCCGCTGAATCCTTTACGCTGGGACTACATCTATAACTATACCCCAGGAACCTACGCTAAAAAAGCCAAGATCCCGGCAGCCCAAGGCCAGCATTTGAAAATTTACTTTAACCAGTCTGGTATCGTGGAACGTGTTGAAGGTCTGGAAACCATTCCAGAATCTCAACCCGGCTTACCAGGTTCAAAAGAAGCAATTTTAAATGCGCCTCCACTATAGTCGCTTTCTCATGAAAAAGCCCCTGAATCATCAGGGGCTTTTTTGATTAAGTCGATTGATTGAGCAGATCATTGAAACTAATGCTCATTCAAGCCGCTTTCTATTCGGAAGATGGTTTCAGCTTTCTTAAAAGATTGCCTCTGGCATAACGACCCACCGGATTTTTCTCGGCACGTTTACGTCGGATATCTTTAGGATTGATAGTCAGTGCTCGGTAAATTTCGACTCGATCACCTGCTGCCAGTGGCTGCTGATGATCTTGCAAGCGTACACCGAAGATACCCAAAGACAAAGGTTCAGGTAGGGTAACCTGCTCTACTATGCCACTTTGCTGGATGGCATCCAATGCTGTCATGCCGGGCTGAAATGGTACAGCCAGATGAAACTGTTGCTCCGGAGTCGCATAGGCCACCCAGATCAGTGCATTATTCATCAGAACAGTTGTCCTAGAACAGCGACCATCGCCACGATAATCGAAACAGGCAATACCACACGGACAGCAATACGCCACAGGTTATAGAACCCTTCAGAGCTAAAATTCATTGATTTACGTAAATGGCTGATCTTCATGATCCAGCCCGCAAAGAGCGCGTAAATCAAACAAATCAATAAGCCCCAAAGCAGTAAGACTACGTTGAACATTGGTGTCACATTTGGAATGGCCCAGATCAGGGTGACGACAGCCATAATCGCCCATTGAATCGCAGGGTGAAGCTGACGTTGCTGTAACTGCTCTCGTGCCATCTGCAGGATGAATGCAGCAGTCGCTACAATCGCGGCCACCAACGTAAATGCAGGGATTTGTGCTTGTACAGCAAAGAAGGCAAATACAATCACAGCAAGCAATTGTGCGATCCAGATCGGCAAGACCGTCTTGCTGGCGACATCCTGCTGTTGTACAGCACTCAGGCTAGACTGCCAGTACAAGCCCATGCCTAGGCCACTTGCAACCAGTGCCAATACGGTGGCATTGCCCCATTCCGAGAATTCAACTGGCGTGACTTGCCATGCAGGTAGCGCAGTTCCCATCACATTTGCCAAGATCAGAGATGCCAGTACGCCAATCGCCGTAATGACTAACAAAATTTGACGCGGCAGCAGTGACAAGACCAGAGCGGCAATTACCAGACCTATAAACAAAAGATTCGGTGCAAGATCAAGAGCAGCAAGCGCCAGAACATTGCTGGCATTGTTCAGCATGGCACCGGCCAGAAAAGGAATAAAGATCACACTGAGCCAGCCGACTATACGCCATTTTTGTGAGGCATCTGCTTCACGGGTCAGCGTTGACAGTGCCTGTAATGCCGTTGTTTTAGAGCGCTTGGCCAAAGCAATTTCCAAGTAGCAGATGGGAAGCGCCAGAATCAGCATAGTGGCTAACCAGAGCATCCAGAAATCCAGCTGACGATCAATCTGTATACCCGTTATCGGTGCGAGCGTCGCGATGATAATAAACGATAAACAGAAAGCCATCAGCGGTGATAACCATTTTGACATAGCATTGTCCTGCATGATGCATTCCTATAAAAATCTAGCGCTATTTTGCCTTGTGAAGCGGTGAAAATCAAAAACAAAAAGCAAACCACCATGACAGTGATTTGCTGCGCAAAATTTATTATTAAATTGTAATTCTTGTTATCTCGTTACGTCTTTTATTATGAGAAGAAACGAGCGAACCAGTTTTTACCTTTTTTCGGCTTTGTTGCATAAAGGTTTGAAAGGCTGAGTTCCCTTAAGCTACTCAAATTTAAGAGACAACTTGGGTATGAGGGCGACCTAATTCTGTGAATTTATTCAAGACTGCCATGCGTGCATGGATCTC
>NZ_VPCG01000041.1:0-22544 GCF_013418355.1 Acinetobacter sp. YH12151
GGACCAGAGTGGACGAACCTCTGGTGTACCGGTTGTGACGCCAGTCGCATCGCCGGGTAGCTATGTTCGGAAGGGATAACCGCTGAAAGCATCTAAGCGGGAAGCCTACCTCAAGATAAGATTTCCCTAGGACTTTATGTCCTCTAAAGAGCCGTTGAAGACTACGACGTTGATAGGTTGGATGTGGAAGTGCAGTGATGCATGAAGCTGACCAATACTAATTGCTCGTGAGGCTTGACTATACAACACCCAAACAGTTGTTGTATAAAGCTCGATTGATTCGATATTAAGCAAAATAACTTGATTTAGTGATCAAGCTAGTTAAACTAAACAAACTTAATTCAACACAAATATTCTGTTAATAACTCATTTGGAAAAAGCATTGGCATACACTGAAAAGTGACGAAATAAGACCAAGGCAAGTATCCATAAACAGTTGTGCTGGCGACAATAGCAAGAGTGAACCACCTGATCCCTTCCCGAACTCAGAAGTGAAACCTCTTTGCGCTGATGGTAGTGTGGGGTTACCCATGTGAGAGTAAGTCATCGCCAGCTCATTATTCGAAACACCCCCTGCATAAGCAGGGGGTGTTTTTTTATGCGCGGGAAAAAATAGGGAAATTATAAATAAACGCCCAAACTAACGCGCTCTACAACTTTTAAAATATATCCATTTACCTTTCTCTGCTGAATTTAGCTCAAAAACTCTGTATCTTGATGTTAATTTGAACAATAAGTCAGTATGGAGAAGATAATGTTATCGCAATTTAAAATAAAAATTTTACTCAGTTGCTGTGCTTTGGCATTTACTGCCTGTCATGCAGAAAATTCATCTTCTAGTTCTAGTAGTGCTCAACAGGCGGCTACAGCAGCCAGCTCTCCAGACTCAGTCTCTTCGCATGTGCAAAAATATAAGGTTGAACAGGTTGCTCAATTTAATGAACCTTGGGCAATAACTACTTTGAATGATGGCCGGCTGCTGATTACTGAGCGCAAAGGAAAATTGCAGCTTTTTGATCCAAAAACCCGGAAAAAAATCGAAGTCAAAGGCATTCCTCAAGTGGCTTATGGTGGGCAGGGTGGTTTAGGTGAAGTGACTTTACATCCGGATTTTGCAAACAATCAATGGATCTATCTGAGTTATGCTGAACAAGGTCAGGGTGGTTATGGTGCTGTGGTGATTCGCGGCAAACTGGATTTAAATCAGGCTACCCCGCAGTTAACCCAAATTGAACGCATCTGGACTCAAGTGCCTAAATTTTCAGGGCAGGGGCATTATGGACACCGCATCGTGTTCGGGCTGGATGCGAAACTCTGGATCAGTTCAGGGGAACGTCAGCAGTTTGATCCTGCACAGGATATGCAGTCTAATGCCGGTAAAATTATTCGCCTGAATCAGGATGGTTCAATTCCTGCAGATAATCCATTTATGAATCAGGGTAAAATTGCCCAGCAGATCTGGAGTCTTGGACACCGCAATCCTTTAGGCATGGCTTTTGATCCGAAAGGGCAGCTTTGGGTGATCGAAATGGGACCGAAAGGCGGCGATGAGCTGAACAAGATTGTCAAAGCTAAAAATTATGGTTATCCACTGGTATCCAACGGAGATCACTATGATGGCAAGCCGATACCCGATCACAATACCCGTCCAGAATTTGAAGCACCCGTACTGGATTGGACACCGGTAATTTCTCCTTCAGATTTAATGTTTTATACCGCTAATGTCTTCCCGAAATGGAAAAATAAAGCGATTACGACCGGTTTATCTTCCAAGGCGATTGTGATTGTAGATACCCGCCCATCTACAGCCAAAGAAGTTCAGCGTCTGGATATGAAAGAGCGGATTCGTGGGGTTGCTCAGGCACAGGATGGTACGTTGTGGGTGATTGAAGATGGTTCACGAGCTGGCCTGTTAAAGATGACAGCACCTTAGTCTGCGGCTTTAAAGCTTGTCATTTCAACACCAGAGCTTGAAAAGTAGAAGGGTGGTTTTAATCACCTGGCTTGCTAGCCTTGTTTTAATATGATCCTGATATAAAAGAAAAGGCCTCTACATACTGTAAAGGCCTTTTCCTATTCTGGCAAAGGTATAATGACTGTTATACCGATCAGCATCCTGCTCTATGAAGTTTTTTATTTTTCTTAGCAGACTTCCTGTCTGGGTGTGATCTGAATATAGCCTGAAGTAATGCCGCTCAACAGGGCTGTTTGACTGCATCACCTGTAAGTCAATGTCGACATACAAGCTCACTAAAATCGGTTAAGCGTGATGATTCAAGTAAAGCCGAGGCTATGCTTATGCCGTATTTGAGTAAAATATTATCTTGGTTAGCATCATCAAGTCATTTGAATAGAACCACTATAAAATAATAACCACGGCATTCTATATTGAGCATTCAAAGCCTGATCTGAGCTTTGTATTTATCCGTGTGTACATATAAAGCTATTTTGCCTGTTCTGTACAAAAGTGTTTGGGGGATAGGGAAGGGAATTTGCTAGAGAGCTGCCCGTGATGTCAACTGGGGAAGCCGAATGATAGTTTGATGCATCCAGATCTTGATCCATGCCTAAAACAGAAAAGCCTCAACATCCTGTTGAGGCTTTTCTGGATTTGCTTCTCAGATCTGACTCCTGTCCAATCTGTCAACGTCCTGTCGATTTGCGCTTTTTATCGTTGTAGTATCGCTTTGCAGACTTCCTGTCTGTCTATGCACTTACTATAGCTTGGTAGAAAAATAACGCATAGCGGCTAAACTCTGCGCTCCATGTAGGCTAAAACTTACACGGCTGTCATCTAGCCATTAAGCACTGACATATTGAATCAGTCTGTCCACCACAGTTTTTAAATTTTTATTATCAAATTCATTGCCCTGGAAAGAATAATCCTGGTTACGTGCAAAAATGTCGCGAATTTCAATTACGGCATTGGTATCTACTAATCCAAGTTGAGTCCCCACTTGACGAATCTGGTCAATCGAACGTGAACCGTTGGTGACACCATAACCAATATAGGCTGCCGGTTTGCCTTGCCATTCCTTGGCGAGGTAATCCAGCGCATTTTTTAGCGCAGGGCTGTAGCCATGATTATATTCAGGTGTGATAAAAATAAAGGCATCGCCGCGCGCAATTTTGTCTGCCCAGTCTTGCTGTTTGGGCTGATCATAGATCCCGGTCAGTGGCGGATGAGCACCGCTAAAGAGTGGAAGAGCCCATTCTTTTAAATCGACAATTTCAATTTCAAGCGTACTAAAACCATAGCTTTTAATTTCCTGCAGTACCCAGTGCGCCACTTTAAGCGCGGTACGCCCCTCACGTACACTGCCGACCACAATATAAATTTTCATGCCTATTCCTTTCTGGGTTTCTTATCATCCAATTAAATTAATCAGATTTCAGAGAGGTGACTAGAGATGATTTGTATCCTGAGCATAAAAAAGCTCCCGAAGGAGCTTTTAAAAATCATGCGATTAGCAGATGTTTTACATCAACTTTAGGCCTTGCTGACCGGCAGGGGTTACTTTAAAGATTTCCACTTCAAAGGTGATGTTCTTGCCTGCCAGTGGATGGTTAAAGTCCACTTCGGTGATGTCATCATTGACTGAACGTACCACACCATACAAAGTCGCCTTGGCTTTGTCTTCAAACTCGATCATGTGACCCTCGATCGGACGTTCTCCAAACTTCACCGTATCGAACTTCTGGATGTTTTCCGGATTCCACGGACCAAAAGCATCTTCCGGAGGCAGACTTACGGTACGACGGTCACCGGCACGTAAACCAAACAGTGCTTTTTCAAAGCCCGGTAATAAATTGCCATCGCCAATCGTGAGGCTGACTGGTGCTTCACGGCTACGAGTATTGTCAATTTCTACGCCATTTTCGATCGCGACAGAAAAGTGCAGCTCGACCTTAGAGCCGTCTGCAACCCGGGTTTCTTCATTAGGATGAATAAAATCAGTCATGTTGTGCTTGCGCCCGTTGAATTCGATGTTTTTCTAAGAAAAAGGTATCAATTAGCATCAGAATAGTGCCAAGCGTGATGGCACTGTCTGCGATATTGAAAGCAGGGAAGTGGCTGTTCTGGTAATACACATGAATAAAATCGACCACATAGCCGAGACTGACCCGGTCGATTAAATTACCGATTGCACCACCCAAAATCAGGGCAATTGCTAGCGGTAAAACCTTCATGTTTTTTGGCATACGCATCAGCCAAAAAACAAAGATCACAGACACAATCCCTGCCAGTGAAGTAAAGAAATAACGTTGCCAACCACCCGCATCGGACAGAAAACTAAAGGCAGCGCCATAGTTATGCAATAGTGTCCAATTTAAAAAGGGCAGCACAGGGATAGGATCTGCATAGTTCAGATTCGTCACTGCAATCCATTTGGTCCATTGATCCAGAATGATCGCCACAATGGCCAGCCCAATCCACCATAAATTATGTGGATAGAACTGGAATAAGCCCTTTTTAGTCTGGGTATTAGGCATATTTTCTCTCTTCGCCTTGGCCTGTAGGAAGGTTAATAATACAACGGCCACAGAGTCCTGGATGTGAGCTATGTGTATTTACATCCGGAAGCACGTGCCAGCAGCGTACACATTTCTCGCCATCTGCCGCAGAGACTTTCACGTTAAGCCCTTCAAGATCTGAGGCTTCACCTTGTGTAGCCTCAAACTCGTTCACGATCACTTGCGAGGTAATCAGAACGAAGCGTAATTCATCATCGAGACGGTCAAGTACGGTTTTCAGTTCTGTAGTTGCCCACAGTTCAACTTTCGCCGACAGGTTCGAGCCGACTGTTTTGGCACCACGTGCAGTTTCAATAAACTTGTTCACGGCCGACTTCACCGCAATCAGGGTTTGCCATTCTGCTTCTGAAATCACGTTGGCTGTAGACGCGACCGGAATGTCATACCATTCAGTGGTGAATACATATTTCTCTGATTGCTCAGGAATAAGTGGCCAAGCTTCTTGTGCAGTAAAGCTCAGGATCGGTGCCATCCAGCGCACAAAGGCCTGTACCAAATGATACAACGCAGTTTGTGCAGAATGACGCGCTTTTGAGTCCGCTTTGGTGGTGTATTGACGGTCTTTGATGATGTCGAGGTAGAAACCACCGAGGTCGTTGATACAGAAGTTAGTTAATGCGCTGGTCACGATATGGAAGTTCATATCTTCATAAGCTTGCTGAACGGTTTTCTGAACTTCCGCTGCACGTTGCAGGATGTATTGATCCAGTGCAATCAACTGATCGACTGGTAATGCATCTGTTGAAGGTTTGAAGCCATTCAAGTTCGCTAACAAGAAACGCAAGGTGTTACGGATACGACGATAACCATCGGATGCACGGCTAAAGATTTCTTTACCCGCGGTCATTTCATAACGGTAATCCGCAGAGGCGATCCAGAAACGCAAGCCGTCTGCCCCCATATCTTTAATGATGTCTTGCGGTGTGATTACATTACCGATTGATTTCGACATCTTGCGGCCTTTTTCATCGACCACGAAACCGTGAGTCAGCAAGCCTTTATACGGTGCGCGTTCATTGATGGCAATCGAGGTCAATAACGATGACTGGAACCAGCCACGGTGCTGGTCTGAACCTTCAAGATACAAATCAGCAGGATCAGTTAAGTCTTCACGTTCACGCAGTACCGCATAATGGGTGGTACCAGAGTCGAACCAAACGTCTAGCGTATCGCGTACAGCATTGTATTGCTCCGCGTCCGCACCGATGAATTCAGATGCATCACGGTTGTACCAACCATCAATGCCTTCTTGTTCAATCAGTTTTGCTACGATTTCGATTAATTCAGGTGTACGTGGGTGCAATTCATTGGTGTCTTTATGTACGAAGAACGGAATTGGCACGCCCCAAGTACGTTGACGTGAAATACACCAGTCCGGACGACCTTCGATCATGGCCTGAATTCGGTTTTTACCCCAATCTGGAACGAATTGGATGTCATTTTCAATCGCATTCAACGCGCCCTGACGCAGGCCTTTGGCATCCATGCTGATAAACCATTGTGGTGTGGCACGGAAGATAATTGGGGTTTTATGACGCCAGCAATGTGGGTAGCTATGCTTGATTGGCTTATGTGCCCACAGCTTATTGGCTTCACCCAGCGCCGCAATAATTTGTGGATTGGCTTTATAAATGTGCTCACCCGCAAACAGTGGCGAAGTCGGTAAATACACCCCATTTCCGCCGACTGGATTGTCAACCTTCAAGTTGTACAATAAGCCCACTTTATAGTCGTCCACACCATGGCCGGGTGCGGTATGAACTGCACCGGTACCGCTGGTGGCAATCACGTGTTCGCCCAAGATCACTGGTACTTGACGATCGCTAATTAAAGGATGTTGCAGAACAAGGTGTTCAAGTTTGCTACCGCTAAAGCTTGCAATTACTTCGAATGAAGTAAAACCATAACGCTCAGTTGCAGATTCCACCAGATCTTTGGCCAGGATAAAGTTTTGTGCTGCTTTTTCGTCACCACGTGCTTTCACCAGTTGATACTCAATTTCGGCATGTACAGCAACGGCCTGGTTGGCAGGTAGTGTCCAAGGCGTGGTGGTCCAGATGACGATGTCTGTTGAATCACTAACAGTTACACCCAAACGTGCAGATAAATCCGCTAAATCAACCACCGTAAAACCGACATCAATGGCATCTGATTTTTTATCTTCATATTCAACTTCAGCTTCAGCCAAAGATGAACCACAGTCCAGACACCAGTTCACCGGTTTCAGACCCGGCTCGATATGACCGGCTTTGGCAATCGCACCCAATGAACGTACGATGTCGGCTTCCTGTTTGAAGTTCATGGTCAGGTAAGGGTTGTTCCAATCACCGAATACACCCATACGCACGAAGTCTTTCTTTTGCAGTTCAACTTGGGTGTAGGCATATTCACGGCAGGCTTTACGGAAGGTAGAGGCATCTACCTTGACGCCGACTTTACCGACTTTTTCTTCAACTTTCAGTTCGATTGGCAGACCGTGACAGTCCCAGCCCGGTACATAGGGTGCGTCAAAACCATCCATGACACGGCTTTTGATGATGATGTCTTTTAATACTTTATTGACCGCATGACCCAAATGGATTTGACCATTTGCATAGGGAGGGCCGTCATGAAGCACGTATTTTTTCTTGCCAGTACGCGATTCACGAATCTGCTGATAAATGTTGTCGGCATACCACTCTTCTAACCATTTCGCTTCACGTACTGCCAAATTTGCTTTCATTGCAAAGTCAGTACCTGGGAGGTTTAGCGTGGCTTTATAGTCCACTGCATTTTCAGGAGTTTGCTTATCGCTCATGCAAGTCGTCTTCCAATCTAATCAGTTATGTCACTGACACGTTTTACAATAAAAATATGGGATATTAAAAGGGAAATGTGGGGTGATTTCGACGAAACTCAAGCAGTTTCTCGACATCATCATCAATTCCGGCTTTTAGCGCTTCAAGCGAAGGATAGTCCTTTTCGCCATGTAAATAGTTTAAGAACGTCACCCGCATCAACAGGCCATACAGATTAGCAGAAACATTTGGAAAATGTACTTCTAATCGCCACTCTGGATGTGCTTGTTTAATGGCTGGACGTGTGCCGACATGCCCTGCCCCAAACAGGGCAGTCGGGTCATAACCCGCAATACCGGTTTGAGTTGCAGAGTCAGCTTTTACTTTGTCTTTTAAGGATTGTGTTTCGCAAATAACTTCAACCCCATAAATTCCCTTCAGGCAGGGCTTATGACGGTTGAGCCGTACATTAATAGTGGGAAAATCAATGGTTCGACCAATCTGATCGCCATATTGCACCCGCCCGGTAATGCTATAAGGACGACCCAGCAATTGTGCGGCCAAGGCTAAATCACCGGCTTGCAAGGTCTGGCGAATCCGGGTGGAACTGACGCGTTCACCATCTAGCGCAATAGTATTTAAATTGGTCACTTCAAAGCCATAATTGCGCAGGAATTCGCTGTTGCCCTGGCGATTTTTACCAAAGTGAAAATCATCGCCTAAGACCAGATGCCGGGCATTCAGTTTTTCTTTTAAAATATCGGCAAAGGCTTCTGCGGTCAGGCTGCGAAAAGTATGATCGAATTTCGCCACCGCAATATAGTCCACACCGAGTTCAGTCAGGTATTCGACTTTTTCACGTAAGGATGAAATCCGCGGTGGGGCTTCATAACCCTTAAAATATTCAAGAGGTTGCGGCTCAAAAATCATTACAACAGATTTTAAACCCTGTGCTTCAGCCACCTGTTGCAGCTGACGGATCATCGCCTGATGACCTAAATGCACGCCGTCAAAATTGCCGATCGTCAAGGCCGTTTTGGGTAGTTCAGAATGAGATGCTAAAGCATTTAGACGGAGCAGCTGCATGGGCAAATCAAGTGCTTGGAAATATCGAGAGGCTATATATTGCCATAATCTCGCCGTTTCGTCTTGTTGTTGTGTTTTTATGCAATATTTTTCTTGAAAATTCATTTTCCTGAATATCAAATCAGATTGTTTTTCGATGCTTTAAATGGATCCGATCAGCGCATTCCTGCTTTTCATTCAGCGAATTTTGCTTTCTAATGTCAGCGCTTTTCTTTGTATTTTTCTTTGTATCAGGTATTTCAAATGTCCAATCTGGCACTCATCATGGCGCTACCCAATGAATCAAAAGGCTTGTTTGAAGCTCAAGGCATAAATGTGCATTACAGCGGGATTGGTAAAGTGAACGCAGCCTTTAAAGCCTTCGAGGTGATTCAAAAAACGGGCTGCACAACCTTGCTGAATTTGGGTACAGCTGGCAGCTCGCATTTTAATGCCCATGAACTGATTGAAGTCAGTCAGTTTGTACAGCGTGATATGGATGTTTCACCACTTGGTTTTGAAGTCGGTGTAACACCCATGGATCAGGATTATCCTGCCGCGATTGAACTGGAGGCTTTCTTTGAACATTTACCCAAAGGAATTTGCGGGACAGGCGACAGTTTTGAAACCGGTAGTGCGAAAGTGCCATGTCATCTGGTCGATATGGAAGGTTATGCCCTGGCAAAAGTGTGTAAGAAGCTCGGTGTTCGCCTGATTTCAGTCAAGTATATTACGGATGGGGCCAATGAGACTGCGCATCTGGACTGGGAAGAAAACCTGTTACTGGGTGCGAAAAAGTTATTAGATTTATATCGAATGGTAAAATAAGAGAGAAGGGTAAGTTTGCTCGGCGACCATAGCAGCTATGGTCGTATGCCAATCAGAAGCGCTTGCTTATTTATCCGTACGTGGAATCACGCCGTATAACATCATATTGACCGTATGCTGGATAATGCGTTGCTGCATACTGCGGTTACGCAAGGTTTTCCCTGTCACCATTTCCATCTGGGTCGAAAAATCTGCATAGTTCTGGGTAAGGGCCCAAATATTCAGAATCAGCAATTCAGGATCGATATCTGCTGAAATCTTGCCCTGTTCCTGCCAGTTAGAAATGACTTTGGCCTTACGCTTCACCAGTTTCTTTAGCGGGCCTTTTAAAATTTCCAGTATATGCGGTGCGCCTTGGATCACCTCTAAAGCAAACAAACGAGATGCTTTAGGCTGGGTACGCGATACTTCAATTTTTTGCATTAAATAGTTGGTAATCGCTTCTTCAGGCTCAAGTTCGGCCTCAAGGGTTTGTAAAGGCGCCAGCCATTTTTGTAGAACGGTGGTCAATACCTCTACATAGAGGGCTTCTTTATTTTCATAATAATAGAAAATATTCGACTTATGCATTTCTGCAATCTGTGCAATTTCATCTAGACTTGCCCCATTAAAACCGTACAGGGAAAATACATCTAGTGCAGCATTCAGCAGCTGGTTGCGTTTTTGAGTACTCTTTTTTTGTTCCATTAGCAAATATAAAAAACAATGAAAAAATGGGAATCCTCAATTGTACGGCAAATCATCAGATTTGTGCACACAGTCCATGGCTAATTTTTTGAATAATGATGATTTATTCTCTAGATCAATATTTAAAATGGCTTAAATGCATCAAGCCAGAGCAAAAAATGCAAGTTTATGAAAATACTTAAATTATTGAAATATTTTTATTTTGAAATAGAGTCAGAAAATGAATGCTTTTATGACCCGGATTAGCCTGCAGTTTTAAATTCAGCTCAGGACTTGGCTTGAAGATGAAACCCAAAACTCCCCTATTCTGGGCTTCATCGGATATTTAGGTGGCCAAAACTGCCTGTAAGACTTGCTGTTCCAGTTCTGCAAATTTCAGACTTTTTTGCCGTGGACGTGGCAAGCCAACCCGAAACTCTTTGGCAATATGACCCTTATCCAGCAGGATAATCCGGTCTGCCAGTTGCACTGCCTCACTGACATCATGAGTCATCAGAATCGCGGTAAAGCCTTGCTCGGTCCATAAGCGTTCGATCAGGTTTTGCATCTCCAGACGTGTCAGGGCATCCAGGGCGCCGAGTGGTTCATCCAGCAGCAGAATACGGGGCTGATGCGATAATGCACGTGCTAGGGCAGTCCGTTGACGTTGACCGCCAGACAACTGTGATGGCCACAGCCCGGCTTTTTCTTTTAAGCCCACTTTTTCCAGCATGTGTGAAGCTTTGGCATGTTGCTCTTTGCCGAGGCCTAATTGTACATTCTGTTCGATGCTACGCCATGGCAGCAGGCGCGGGTCTTGAAACATCACCCGAATATCATCTGCAGTAATTCCTTCACGGATATGCCGTGCGGATTTAAACTTGATTTCGCCATAACTCTGTTTTTCCAGATCAGCAATCAGGCGCAAAAGGGTACTTTTACCACAACCACTACGACCGACAATCGCTAGAAATTCGCCCGGTTGAATATGCAGATCCAGATCTTCCAGAACTTTGACTGAACCATAAAATTTGTGCAATTGTTCAATAATGATTTCGGCACCAAGGGCTGCATTCGGATTGATATCTTTCGCAGGTTGCTCGGGTGGTGCAATCGGGTCATTGACATGACGCCCTAAACTCAGATCAGTCATTACATGCTCCTCATTTCAATTTATTTTTGATAGCCGGCATGCCAGCGCAGCAGGAATCGTTCTAAGGCGACTGCCAGCACATCGGCCAGTTTACCGAGCAGGGCATAGAGTAAAATACCGACCAGGACGATATCCGTTTGCAGGAATTCGCGTGCATTCATGGTCATATAGCCAATACCGGACTGGGCAGAAATCGTTTCGGCAACAATCAAAAGCACCCAGACCAGCCCTAGAGAAAAGCGTAGCCCGACTAAAATGGAAGGCATTGCTCCCGGGAGAATAATCTCTTTATACAGCTGCCAACGCGTGAGGCCATAGCTTTTACCCATCTCGATCAATTGTGGATCGACTGAGCGAATTCCGTGATAGGTATTGATATAAATCGGGAAAAATACCCCGATCGCGACTAAAAACAGTTTGGCGGATTCATCAATGCCGAACCAGAGAATCACCAATGGAATCAGCGCGAGCGCCGGAATGTTGCGGATCATCTGCAAAGTGGTATCGAGCAGGGTAGAGGCGATTTTGGATGAACCATTTAACAGACCCAATAACAGACCTAAACCACCACCGACCAATAAGCCGCTGATGGCACGTCCTGCGCTGACTTGTACATGAGTCTGGAGTTCGCCGCTGAGCAATAAATTCCAGAAGGCCAAAATCACTGCACTGGGTGCAGGCAAAATCCGGCTTTCCAGTAGACCTGTGCTGGAAGCAATTTGCCAAATGGCAATCAATACAACTGGAACCAGCCAGGGCAGCAAATACCGCCCCAGAATTGTTCCACGTGAAACCTGCTTTTCTAAGAGGGTTTCAACGGAAACGACTTTCGACATTAAGCAGACTCCTGAATTTTCTCAGCCTGCTTGTTCTCATCCGGTGTGTAGTTATTCGCTACGATTTCACCGAATGGACCCGTCAAGTTTGGTTGAGCCAATTTTTTCTGGGTTTCCAGTGGAAGGAATGGGAACACCAGTTCGGCAAAACGGATGGATTCTTCCAGATGCGGGTAACCAGAAAAAATGAAAGTATCAATTCCTAAGTCCGCATATTCCTGAATACGTGCTGCGACAGTTGCTGGGTCACCGACCAATGCAGTCCCTGCGCCACCACGCACCAGTCCTACACCGGCCCAGAGGTTTGGCGATACTTCCAGCTTGCTACGGTCGCCGTTGTGCAATTCAGCCATACGACGCTGACCGACCGAATCCATAGATTTGAACTTGGCTTGGGCCGCAGCGATGGTGGCATCATCGACATATTGAATCAGTTCTTCTGCTGCCGCCCAGGCCTGTTCATTGGTTTCACGCACAATCACATGCAGGCGAATACCGTAGCTCAGTTCACGACCCTTAGCGGCTGCCTTGGCACGCACATTTTCAATTTTTTCTTTCACGGCAGCAGGTGGTTCACCCCAGGTCAGGTAAGTGTCCACCTGATCGGTGGCCAGTTCAACCGCATCATCTGAAGAACCACCGAACCAGAGTGGCGGATGTGGCTGTTGTACAGGTGGATAGAGGAGTTTGGCATCATCGACACTTAAGCGTTCGCCGTGGAAAGTGAAGCTTTCACCAGTATGTGAACGTTTTAAAATTTCACGCCAGATGGTGGTGTATTCAGTGGCCGTTTTATAGCGGGTTTTGTGATCTTCATAGACGCCGTCACCTTTTAGTTCCTGCTCATCACCACCAGTCACTAGATTTAGCAGCACCCGGCCATTGGATAAACGGTCAAAGGTTGCAGCCATACGTGCCGCCAGCGCAGGTGTGGTCACCCCGGGACGAAGTGCCACCAGAAATTTTAATTTTTTCGTTGCATCAATCAAACTTGCTGCTGTTAACCAAGGATCTTCACATGAACGGCCTGTGGGAATCAGGACACCTTCATAACCTAAATTATCGACCGCAACTGCAATCTGCTTCATATAGGCATGATCGACTTGGCGTGCACCTTTGCTGGTGCCCAAGTAGCGACTGTCACCATGTGTTGGGATAAACCAGAAAATTTTCATGTGATATTCCTTAAATTAAATGATCTTTTTTGCTAATCAATGTGTAGCTGCTGGCGACCAGATCTGTTGCTGGACGCTGATGGTTTTGGGAATCAGTTGAACCTGCTGGAAGAGATCGGCAATATTCTGTTGGGCTTTGATCACTTCCGTCGTTAAAGGCTGAACCGGCGAAGGTTTAAGACGACGCTCAAATGCAAGCTTTGCCACTTCTGGTTTCAGACCGGTACTTTTCTGATAAATATCTAGGGCTACAGCCTGGTTTTTAAGAATCCACTGGTCAGAGGCATTTAAAGCCTGAATAAACTTCTCGGGACTATCCGGATGCTTCTGAATAAATTCGGGATTGCCGATATAAAAGGAGTAGGTTTGCGGAAAGTCACTGGATTCAATCAGTACCTTCACCTGGCTGTCGAACTCGGCTGCGCCCAGGAAGGGATCCCAGATTGCCCAGGCGTCAATGGCTTTTTTGTCAAAAGCAGCACGTGCATCCGCGGGTGGAAGCCAGACGGCTTGAATCTCTGGCCAGCTTAAGCCGGCTTTTTCCAGAGTTTTGGCCAGAAGTTCATGGGCACTTGAACCTTTCTGCACCGCGATCCGTTTTCCTTTCAACTGTTGAATCGTCTGGATGGCACTGTCTTTCGGCACGACCACGGCCAAAGAGTTTCCAGCCACTTTTTCAAAGGCTACATAGCTCAGGGCTTTATCTGCAGCCTGGGCAAAAATGGGTGGGGTATTCCCTACATAGCCATAATCCACTGCACCGACTGCCAGTGCTTCCAGCATTTGTGGACCCGCCGGAAACTCTTTCCACTCAATTTTGGTATTGGGAAATTGTTGTTCTAACAGCTTTTCATTGCGTGCTACCAGCAGATTCAAGGCTGATTTCTGAAAGCCAATCGCAATGCTTTGTACCTGTTGTGCTGCTTTAGTTTCTGCAGCAGCCGTTTGCTGTGATTCCTGTTTCTGGCAGCCAGTCAGACTAAAGCTCAATAACGCTAAGCTGATATAAAAAACTGTTTTTAAATGACTCATTTTTATTCTCAAAGTATTCTGCTGTTATTTAATAATTGCTGCATCAATATTCAGCTTTTGTGGAATTAGCTGCTGCGCATAAAACGCATCGGCGACCTGTTGCTGTTTTTGAATCACGTCAGTCGTGAGGGGTTTAACACCGAAGCCCATGCGTGAAATAGAGGTTTTTAAGACATCGACGGCCAGACCTGTCGGTTTTTGCAGGAGCTGAGCAGCAGCATCCTGATTTTTTGCCACCCAGTCCGTGGTCAGGTTCAATTCATTGACAACTGCCTGTACCACCTGAGGATGGCTTTCTGCGAACTTGCGATCTGCCAGATAGAACTGGTGGTTGCTCACCACATTTTCACCACTGGCAATGACACGCGCACCAATCTGATGTTCAGCAGCTGCAAAAAACGGATCCCAGATCACCCAGGCATCGACTGCACCACGTTCAAATGCAGCACGTGCATCGGAAGGGGGTAAATAAATTACTTCGATATCATCAAGGCCAAGCTGGTTGGCTTCCAGAACTTTTAACAGTAAGTAATGCACATTTGAACCTTTGTTCAGGGCCACCCGTTTGCCTTTCAGATCCTGAATGGACTGGATTGGTGAATCTTTCGGTACAATTAAGGCTTCGGCTTTAGGTGCTTGCGGCTGATTGGCCACATAGACCAGATTTGAGTTGGCCGCCTGAGCAAAAATCGGCGGTGCTTCACCGGCTTCACCAAAAGAGACGCTGCCAACGTTCAGTCCCTCAAGCAGTTGCGGACCAGCAGGAAATTCTACCCATTTCACATTGATCCCTTGTTGCTTCAAGGTCGTTTCCAGCGTGCCGCGTTCTTTTAAAATCGGTAATACGCCGTATTTTTGAAAACCGATATTCAGGGTAAGGGTATCTTCCTTTTTCGAGCAGCCTGAAAGCATCATGACACCCGCCATCGCAGTACCGAGTACCACAGTCTTTGTTAAAAACTGAACATGAGATTGGCGCATGAATCAAAACTCCCGAAAATGACAAACTATTGAATGAAAACTTAGGGACACGCTAATCGTTTTTGTTTTTCTAAAAAAATAACTATTCAGGAATTTCTAATGAAGAAAAAAGATAAATAAAAAAGCGCAAAACTTATGCGAAAAAGTGATTTATATAAAAATGAATATTTACTATTTAAGTTAATTAAGATTTTGAAATATATAATTATATTTTTAAGTTAAATATGTTGATATGTTTATCTGAAAAGCAGCAATACAATCTTAACAACTAAATCAAAATTACAAGATATCTTTATCTGAAATTAAGCTAAGGCACCAAAAGAAAAAGTCACTTTAAAGTGACTTTTTGCAAACAATGGAATTGCGTTGATAATTATAAAAAGCCTGACGGGCATCCGGCAGATCATCGACTGAAGCCGGTTCAAAGCCCTGTTCCAGAAACCAGTGCGCGGTACGCGTGGTTAAAATAAACAGCTGCTGAATCTGCATGCTTTTGGCTTTTTCTTCAAGATAATGCAAGATCTGGCTACCGCGATTGGACTGGCGATAACTTGGATGCACTGCGACACAGGCAATTTCTGCAGAACGTAATTCATCGCCCGTGGTCGGAATCGGGTAAAGGGCTGCACAGGCCAGAATCATGCCATCCCGTTCAATCACGGCAAACTGGTTAATTTCATTTTCCAGACGCTCACGGGAACGATAGACCAGAATCCCTTCTTCTTCTAATGGACGCAGCAAGCCGATCAGGCCACCGACATCCTGAATATCTGCCATTCGCACTTCTTCATAATGCGCGTCAGTGACCAAGGTGCCAGAACCATCACGGGTAAACAGCTCTTCAAGTAGCGCACCATCATAGGCATAGGAAATCAGGTGCACCCGATGTACGCCGTTCATGGAGGCCTCTTGTGCTGCCTTAAGTTGCAAGCCTCTTTCAAGCCCATCTTGTTCTGCCGGAATATAGTCATCCAGCTGTTGCGGGGTGACTTCGCGTTTGAGCTGGCCGTTACTGTCCATTAAACCATGCTGCTTGCCCAGAAAAATCAGCTTATCTGCCTTCAGTCGAATCGCAGTTTTGGTCGCAACTTCTTCAGCCAATAGATTAAAAACTTCGCCGGTGGTGGAATAACCAGTCGGGCCAAGCACCACAATATTATGGCTGTCCAGATGTCGCTGAATCGCATCGGTATCGACCGCGCGGACTTCACCAGTGAGCTGAAAGTCTATGCCATCACGAATGCCATAAGGTTTGGCCGTCACAAAATTTCCTGAAACCGTATCAATACGGGCACCATACATCGGTGAGTTGGCCAGTCCCATAGACAGCAGGGCTTCAATTTGCAGACGAATCGAACCGACCGCATTCATCACACAGCTTAAGGATTCACGTGTGGTTACCCGGCGCTGCTGATGAAAGGGCGTACTGATCTGGCTCTGCGCCAGATTCTGGTTAATTTGCGGACGCGCACCATGTACCAGAATCAGCCGAATGCCCAAAGAGTGCAATAAGGCGATATCGTGAATGATATGTTGAAAATTGTCATTTAAGACCGCTTCACCATCAAACATGATTACAAAGGTTTTGTTGCGGTGCGCATTGATATAAGGCGCAGAATGGCGAAACCAGTGCACATATTGCAATGTTGTGCTGTGTGAGGTTTCTGCTGAAGTCATGCCTGTGCCTATTTCAATGATTGAAGATCCAGCTTTGATTCTAATGAAAAAAAACGCAAGTGGAAGTGCAGAAATAAAAAAACACCTGAAGGGTACTTCAGGTGTCTGCAAGACGAGCAGCAATGGAGAAAAATTAATTGATGATTCGTACAATTCTATTGCTACGTTCATTGACCAGAACGTAGTCATTGTTGACTTTGTACCATTGCTGGAAACGGCCGGTATTCGGTAAACGGCGAGCTTCGCGATCACTGACTTCAAAACGCTTGTTATCGTATTGACGCGGTAAGCTTTGTCCTACGCGCCAGTCACGGCTTGGATTAACCATACGGTTGTTATGGCGGCGGTCATCATTCCAGCGACGGTCGTCATTCCATTTTTTACTGTCTTTGGCATTCCAGTGCGGTGCCGGTTTATGCGGATTATGGTTATAACGCGGATCATGCTGTGGTGCTGCCATTGCAGAAGTAGCCAACAAAGCACTTAGGGATAACGCAATTGTAGTTAGGACTTTTTTCATGGCTCTCACCTAAAATGTAGATCTGATTTCGATGAGATTAAATTAGCGAATAAGTACATAGAAAGCGTGAGGGCTATTTAGTTAAATTGTTAAATTCATGAAGAAATTTAGAAGATAAATCACTTGAACCAAAAGTGTGAAAATCAGCAGGAGTTTTAATTCAAAAAATTTCAATTGCTGAAAATAAAAAAGACCCAAACATGGTTGAGTCGATAAGAGGATCGGAGCTTGAACAGGATGGTGAATTAATCCCCCACAATCCGGATAATGCTGTTATTTTCAGAATTGACCAGAATATAGTCATTGTTAATTTTATACCACTGCTGTTTGCGATCTGGTCGAGGCAGGTTATGCTCTTTATATTCGACTTTATAGCCATTGCCACGATAATGTTGCGGCATGACATAGCCAGGCTGCCATCTGAGCTGTTGCAGGCGTTTGACTCCGCGTTCTTCACGCATACGGCGTTTATCATGTTGCCCTTGATCATTTTCACGGAATTCACGGCCTTTCTTGCCATGCCCATGACGGCTATCCATTTGTGATTCAGCATTGAAATGAGGGGAGGCTATTGCAACATGACTCAGCATGAATGTACTGCAGGAGATCGCTAATGCCACCAAAACCTTTTTCATGTTGAACCCTCATTAAATCGTTCATGTTCTACTGTGTCTAATATACGGAAAGATTACAGAGAAACTGTGAAGAACAGGCACCAGTTTTATAACAAATGCAGAGATATTATGATTATGTCATGATTTTACATGAGCTTAGGCTGCGCATTTGTCCGATGACCCGACAGGCTGAGCCTAGTTCTTATCTCATCAAAGTGGGGGCAAACATGCAAGCTAAAATCGATGATTTAGCTCAAAAAAACAGCATTGAAGTCACACCGAAACGATTTATGATCGGCTTAAAACACAGAAAATTCTAAAAACTTTCTGGATATTAATTCCATTGCTCGGTCAAACCTTGCAAGGACTGAATCGCTGCAGCCACCGATTCAGCTTGAACTGCATCATCGAGTGCCACAATGAGAGCCTCGGATAACTGCAAATGTTCGATGCGGCGAATGGTGTCAATTTTACGTTTTTGGTCAGCCATGCTGTGTTCCTGATTTAAGCTATATGGGATCAGAAAAGCATAGCTCAGAACAATTTATTTGAAAAACCGAATAATTTTATAAATTTGATATAAAAAATCGATTGATTGTCAGGCTGATAAAACACAGGCTAAAAAAAGGCACTTTTAGGAAGTGCCCTCATAGATATAAATTGCGTGGCTTTTAATATGCGTAATTCAGATCGGTATAATCGTTAAGTGATTTCTGTACATGTGCCTGAATAAAGCTACGGACATCTTCGGCAGTCATGGCTTTCCCCTGATTGCTGATCACATGCTCGATTTCGGGTTGGCCTTCAATTTTAATGCGATAAACAAAATGCTTGGCCAGACGATAGCGATCGTCTAATTTTTCAATTCCGGTCACATAATAATACGCATGTTCAAAATTCAGATCACTATGTGAAAAAACAAACTGATCGAATAATTTCAGTTTCTGACCATTTTCGAGTGCCTTGATGTCATCCACAATACTGGCTTCAAACTTGGTGTCATATTTTTCTGAAATCGGCTGTTGATCGATCAACAGTGAAACCATGCCATCTTCCAGGTTGCTTACGGTCATGTTGTTTAATTCAGTCATGGTGCACTCGAGTGAAATTTGTTGGAGCTTAGTATGCTGTAATTTGAGGGGAACTCAAGGCTGGCTGTATCAGGCTGCGGAAGATTTATTCACTGTGCGAAGCTCAAACGGAAATGAAAAGGCAGCGATTACTGCACTGCTGTCTCATCATCTTTTCTTCAGATATTTAAATGGCTTATGTCGACGAAATCCTACTTTTGACAGACCCAAAGTAGGCAAAAGTCTTTTGTGCGCCATACCCAACATCCTTGTCAGGATGGCTAAGGTGTGACATTCCTGTCACACTCGCGTATCCAAAATCCACTCAATACAATTGTGGGACAGCAACAGCAGGCGCTTGCTGATATTAAATCAAGATGTTTTAATCTTGTGCATCGATACTCTGACCATTCATATGCAGACTGTCATCACCCATCAGATACAGATAGGCCGGCATAATGGAATCGGGTGTAGGCAGGGTCTTTGGATCTTCATTGGGATAGGCCTTGGCGCGCATGGCAGTACGTGTTGCCCCGGGATTGATGCAGTTATAGCGGATATTCGGATGCACCTGCTCTTTGGCAAATAACTGGTTCACCGCTTCAATGGCAATTTTAGACACCGAATAAGCGCCCCAGCGTTCGCGGGCTTCGCGGCCTACACCTGAACTGGCAAACACCACCGAAGCATGCTCGGATTTTTCTAATAAGGGCAACAGCGCCTGGGTCATGATAAAAGGTGCCCGCAGATTGACCGCCATGACATCATCCCAGACATTCACCGGATAATCCGCCAGCGGAACCCGTTCACCTAAAATCCCGGCATTATGCAGAATTCCGTCCAGACGGCCAAACTGACGATCCAGGGTATCCAGCAAAAGTTCATAATCACGTTCCGAGGCGCTCGAAAGCTGTAGCGGCAAGATGGCAGGTTGCGGCGCACCTAAACTTTCAATTTCATCATAGATGACTTCGAGTTTGTTTAAGGTACGTCCATGCAGCACCACAGTTGCACCATGCAGGGCATAACTGATTGCTGCTGCACGTCCAATGCCATCGCCCGCACCTGTGATCAGGATAATACGATCTTTGAGCAGATCGGGGCGAGGTTGATATGCTGAATATTTCATTATCTACCTCCTCATTTCTTATTGTTCAGTTTTAAGCTTTTAAGATACCGCAGTCGGCTGTTTGAGTAGCAAGGTCTGAATCAGCTGATGTAATTCTGCAACAGTATCCACTATATAGTCGGCTTGCCAGGCTGTTAAGTCATCTTTGTATTGCAGTGGTAAATAACCATAAGCTGCCAGAACGGTTGGCATCTTGGCATGACGCCCCGCATCAATATCGCGCGGATGATCGCCGATATAAATACAGTCTTCAGCCGCAAGATTCAGTTGCTTGGCAGCCAGATACATCGGTTCAGGATCAGGCTTGGTTCGGGTGACATCTTCCGGACAGACCAGCACGGCACAGCGTTCACTCAAATTCAGTGCTTTCAGTAAAGCCTCACTGAGCCAGCGTGGTTTATTGGTGACGATACCCCAGGGAATATCCTGTGCTTCCAGTTGTTCCAGTAAAGGATACATGCCGTCAAACAGATCGGTATCGACTGCAATATCTGCGCCGTACCTGTCCAGAAAGCGCTGACGATGTTGCAGAAATACCGGATCTTCCAGCTGCATTTCCGGATAGACCAGTTTCACCATGGCGCGTGCGCCTTCGGAGACCTGAGTCCGGATCAGTTCGGGTTCGACCAGCGCGCGGCCTTCTTCACGGCACATCTGCTGGATAATCCGGATAAAATCGGCCGCGGTATCAATCAGGGTGCCATCGAGGTCAAATAAAACGGCTTTCATGTGCTGGTCTCGTTCTGGCTTTCTTTGACTGTATAGACCATATAGTTGACATCGGCATTTGGTGCCAGCCAGTAGCGTTTGGTGAGCGGATTGTAGTGCAGACCGGTCATGTCTTTGAGTTTTAAGCCGGCATTGCGAATATCGTGCGCCAGCTCGGACGGCTTGATAAATTTGCTGTAATCATGGGTGCCTTTGGCCAGCATCCGCAGCACATATTCTGCACCAATAATGGCAAATAAATACGATTTCGGATTACGGTTAATGGTCGAGAAGAACACATGGCCACCTGGCTTGACCAGCTTGTGACAGGCCTGAATAATCGAGGCCGGATCTGGCACATGTTCCAGCATTTCCATGCAGGTCACAATGTCGTATTGGCCAGCCTGCTCCTCTGCCAGTTGCTCGACCGGCACCTGACGGTATTCGATATTGCTGACACCTTCCTGTTCGGCATGAATCTGCGCCACATTCAGCGGGGCAGCACCCATATCGATGCCGAGTACATCGGCACCGCGGCGCGCCATACTTTCGGCCAGAATGCCGCCACCACAGCCGACATCCAGGATTTTCTTGCCGCTCAGGCCACCGGCATGTTCATCAATCCAGTTTAAACGTAGCGGATTAATCATGTGCAAGGGGCGGAACTCAGAATGCTGATCCCACCATATAGCTGCAAATGCTTCAAACTTGGCAATTTCTTGTGGATCAACATTCAATTGCGACATCGGTGTCACCTCAATCAGTCGTGATTATCTAAAAATACATAGGGGCCGAATGGCCAGAGTGACTGACTTAAAACCTTGAAAATCAGTCCTCTGCTTTAGTGTAGCGTTTCTGGCAGAAAAAGCGATAAAAGCAGCAAAAAAGTTCACAGAATGAAAACGAAATCGGCATAATTGATTTATAGTGAACCCATACACTAAGCATAATGATTTAGAGGACGATAATCCCAATGAAAAAATTCCTTTTAGGCGCTGTTGCCGCATCTGTTTTGGCCTTTTCCGGCAGTGCTATGGCCAATTTTGTGGCAGGTCAGGACTATCAGGTGGTCGCACAACCAGTCAAAGTCGAAAAACCGGGCAAAATTGAAGTACGTGAATTCTTCTGGTATGGCTGTGGTCACTGTTTCATGCTGGAACCACATATGCAGGGCTGGTTGAAAAAATTACCTAAAGATGTTCGTTTTGTACGTACACCTGCTGCGATGAATCCACTCTGGGAACAGGCGGCACGTGCTTATTATGTGTCTGAAGCCTTGGGTGTACGCCAAAAAGCCCATTTGCAGTTATTCCATGATATTCATGACAAGCAGCGCCCAATTTTAGAACAGGCACAACTGGCCAAGTTCTATACCCGTTATGGTATTTCTGAAGCAAAATTTAACACGACTTATAAATCATTCCCGATTTCGTCAAAAATTGCCCAGGCCAAAAATCTGGCTGCTCAATATCAGTTAAGCGGCGTACCGGCGGTGACTGTCAATGGTAAATATATTGTGCAGGGCAATGATGCCAAAGTAATTCAGGTGGTGAATTACCTGATTGAAAAAGAGCGTAAAGCCAAATAAGAAATAACCGAGTATCCGTAAAAAACCTGCATCAATAATGCAGGTTTTTTTATTCAGATGGGGGAGTGATTGATAGTAAATAATTATATTGACAAATATAGTCAAACATATACAATTTAGGTATTAAATTTTAAAAAAACTTGCAATGAAATACTTGACTGAAAGCTTAAAGAAAGTAGAGCAAGACCT